>DASVSM010000492.1:0-4458 GCA_036388115.1 Flavisolibacter sp. | reverse complement strand
TAACCCATCAGAGATGGGTTATCAAAACATAATTTGATAATAAAATATACCAGTTGCCGGAAACCTGATCAGCTATTGTCCAACCCCTATCCTGTCCTGCTCTTCTGTTGCACTTCCGGCTGCCTTTTTCTTCTGTGCATTCATCTACCCTTTACTGAACCGGTAGCTAATGCCTAGTGAAAGAACTCTGGAATCTCTAACCTCCTGGAACGCTGCATCAACATTACCATACTTTGTTGTGGCCTTTGCTTTTTGGGAATAAAAGATATCTCTTACACTTAAACGAATTGCGCCTTTGTTCTGCATTACCTGCTGACTAAACCCAATTGATAATATTCCTATCGACCTCATTTGAATCACACCTTCCAATCCGGCAGTTCGGTAGAAGCCACTAAGTTCACCGGTTAATGTCTTTGAAAGCTTAAACTGTTGTGTACCATTTAACGACAGCCGGGTGGCGGCAAAATCAACCGGCGTTTTGTCAACAACTCCCCTGAAGCGGTTGTAAAAAATATTCACGTAAAAGTTATTGCTCCACCATTTCGTGATGTTGTTGTTCACACTTACCGCCAAACCCAATTGCTTAAGGGAAGCAATGTTGGATGGTTTCATATAAGCTTCCTGCCCTTTCTGTTCTATCACACCTTGAATAATGTCGGTGGTGGTGCTGTAGTTCAACGTAGTTGTGACCTTGTTCTGGTAACTATGCGAAAGCTCAATGTTATGACTGGTTTGCGGTCTTAAATTCGGGTTACCCAGCGAATAAGTATAACGATCCATGAAACGGATAAACGGGTTCAGGCTTTCATAATTAGGACGACGGACCCTTCGGCCATAATTCAAACCAATGTTGTTCTTTTTATCCGCCGCATACTGAAAATAAGCGGTTGGAAATAGTTGCGTGTAATGCCTGTCAAACTGTTCACCTGTGGTTAACTGCGTTCCTTTTGTATTGGTGTTCTCCAATCTCAACCCGGCTTGTACGCTTAACTTTTTGCCCAGTGAACCACTCAGGTTTACATAAGCAGCATTGATCGCCTCTTCATAAATAAAATGATTGCTTCTCCTCACATCCCTGATGATCTGGCCAAACTGAAGGCTGTCGTAAACCGCATCATTGTCGGTGCGGATGATGCTGCTTTTAACGCCTGCTTCAAACCTGGCTCCTTTCTTTAAAGGAAGCAAATAATCCAGCCTGCCACTGTAGATTGTAACATTTTGCGGCAGGTTTCCGGTAAGACTATCTGCTTTGCTGAAAGCATTACCCGAATCATCAAAATAGGCGTTCACCATAAACTGTTTTGTCTTTGCATCAAAGGCTACATAATCTGCTTCACCACTGAGCTCCTTTCCGGTTGAATCAAACACCGTTCTGAAATTTAAATTGGCACCGTAGTTTTTCCAGTCGGAACGGTTTTCTACCAATGCTTTTGTTACGCTTTGCAGGTCTTTGGCCGAGTTGGAAATACTGGTTTGATTGCGGTTCCGCATCAGGCCATCACTTTCAAACTGGCTTAATGCTAAACCAATAGTTGTTTTGGATGACGCGAAATAATCAACACCAGCTTTATTACTGAACGAACGTCCGCTGATGGTTTTGTCTGCCAGTTGGTCAAAAATATTTTCTACCGTGTTTGTGTTATTCCGAAAAATGTTACGCTGGATGGTCAGCGTTTCAAAGTTCTTCCGGTAGCCATGATTGAGGTTAGCAAACAGGTTCAGTTTCCCTGCCCGGTAATTGATATTGAAGCCTTCATTCGTCTTTGGGTAACGGCCCTGCGTATAGCCAAGCGATAGCGATCCATTCAATCCAACCTGTTTGTTCTTTTTGGTTTTGATATTGATGATGCCGGCATTGCCTGCCGCATCGTATTTGGCTGGCGGATTGGTCATGATCTCTACCTGGTCTAACTGCGATGCATTCATGTTGCGCAGCATATTTGCCAGGTCGGCGCCACCTAATTGTGAAGGCCACCCATCGATCATGATCATCACTCCTTCTTTTCCTTTTAAACTGATGTTGCCGTCCCTGTCAACAATCACACCCGGTGCTTTTTCCAGCACTTCCATGGCGGTTGCGCCCACGTTAGTCACCGAAGCTTCCACGTTAACAATGGTGCGATCAATCTTGTGTTCGATCAGTGGTTTCTTTGTGCTGACGGTAACAGCATTCATTGCTTTTGGTTGCACCAGTAATTGTATAGGCGGGAGTTGAATATCTTCCCTTGAAGCATCTACTGCAAATACCCGCGAATAAGCTGTTTGATGCCCCACAGCAGAAACACGAATAAGGTATTTTCCATAGGCCACGCCTTCAAACTGAAAATTTCCGTTCTGGCCCGGAAGGGCAGAAATAACAACAGAGGAATCTTTTCCTTGAAGAAGGGAAACTGTCGCTGCATCGGAAAGGTTCAGTTTCTGGTTGCTTGTAACAGTTCCCAAAACCTTTCCTTTGTTCTGGGCAAAAGCCGGATAATAGAGTATACTGAAGAAAAAAACAGTCAGGAGTAAGCATCTCATAAAATGATGGTTTAGTGTGTTGATCAATTTGATAGAGCAAGATTAGATCAGCCTTTTGCAGAAAGTTTTTGCATGTGATGAAGGGAAGAAAATATGTGACGGAACCGGCGGTAGATGACTTGCCTGATGAAATAAGTAAGGATAAAAGTATAAACAGAATGAAAGCATGGAATTCGTCACAATTTGGAGCGGTTTCGTCACTAACTCGGTCATGCAGCAGCCGGTTTTTCTAACATTGCACTTTCAAGCATGAACCATGAAAGATTTCATCAGTAAGCCGGCTAACTTTAGTAAGATCGAGTTTTGGGCAGTCACTACCATCTTTGTGTTTGCCGTTTTTTTTCACCTCTCCGACCACCTGACAGGGCCCTGGAATATCAGGAATGAAGCAGACAACATCGGTGGCTTTCACTATCATTTCGTTGCCAAGCTGCTGCGCTATGCTATACTCTATCTTTCTTTCCTCCTGCTCAATTTTAAAATAGTTCCGGCACTGGTGAAGAAAGAAGCACTGTGGTTGAATATTCTTTCTACCGTGGCTATCTTTTTCATCGTCGGTCTGCTGTTTGGTATTATTGATACGTTTCTGAAGTACCGCATGCTGCCTTTGGAAAGCACCGACCGCTCCGACCACAACCTGATCATCCAAAGCCGTTTCCTGTATGCAGCAAGATTGCTCCTGTTATTTGGCTTTTATTCCGTGGTGAAATATATTGGCCTGTACCTGCTGTCGAATGCAGAAACCATCCATTCACGCTACAAAGTCATTACACCGGGAGGGTTGGTTGCGTTTGTTATCTCCATGATCTTTATTTTCTTCCTCATCACCGGCGGTGCAGATAAATGGGCGGTGGCCACGTGTGCCGTTATTAGCATATCCGCTATTTTGCTTTATGGCTTTTCGCTGCACAATTTTCTGCCGAAAGCAATGGCGAAAAGAAAACCGTTCAGGACCTACATAGGCAAGGTCCTCCTGGTGTTGGTCATTTCCTTTTTACCCGTGTGGCTGCTTGGTTTTCTGTTCACGCAGCACGATGAAGCAGGTGGTGTTATCGCTTCCTTTAATGTGGCCTTCCAGCTTTTTCTCACGGCTCCTTTTTCCTGGATCATTTATAAACGCACTATCGAAGGAGACGCTGAAATTCATTCATTAAAAAAAGAACTTGGACAGTCTGCAGCCAGCTTTGACTTTTTGCGTTCGCAGATCAACCCGCATTTTCTGTTCAATGCACTGAACACCATTTACGGAACAGCACTGCAGGAAAAAGCTGAACGCACCAGCGAAGGCATTGAAAAGCTTGGCGACATGATGCGCTTTATGCTGCAGGAGAACATGCAGGAAAAAATTTCCTTGTCGCGGGAAATTGATTACCTCAATAATTACATCAGCCTGCAACGTTTGCGCACCGATAACAACCCGGTGATCACCATTGATACAAATATTGAAGAACAGGTGTATCCCGTGCAGATTGCACCGATGTTGTTGATTCCATTTGTGGAGAATGCTTTCAAGCATGGTATCAGCTTCCGCGAACCATCGCACATCAAGATCACGTTGGAAATAAAAGACAACACACTCTATTTCGATGTCTTTAATAACAAGCACCTGAAACAGGAAAGTGATCCCGAGAAAAACAAAAGCGGCATTGGGCTGAACAATGTGAAGCAACGGCTGAAGCTTTTATATCCGGGCAAACACGAATTGATCATCCGTGAAACAGGCAAAGATTTTTTTGTTCACCTCACCATTGGACTGAATAAGTAATTTGCTTTCCCAATCAGCTACATGAAAGCCATTGCCATTGACGACGAGCCTATTGCCTTAGAGATTATTAAAAATCATGCGGCCAAAGTTCCTTTCCTGGAACTGAAGGCCGTGTTTACGGATGCCTTCAGGGCGTTGGAATATTTGCAAAAGGAAACAGTTGACCTGATCTT
>DASVSM010000491.1:0-8444 GCA_036388115.1 Flavisolibacter sp. | reverse complement strand
TGAGAAATTATTCTACATAAATGCCCGTATTCCCAACAATAGCGGGTTATAGCTGCTTTGGTGTAAGAAGTAAAACGGCCATCATGCATTGATCCTTCATACCGTTTTGATTTCACTGGCCTGATAGGAATGAGGGAGATTAGGAATTAGGATATTATTGGTAAAGAGAATAACCGGATCACCTAACTTTTAACCAACCAATTCCCAATTAACCAATTCCCTGCTGCCAAACTGAAAATGGTATTGCTCCTGGCCGGGCCATTATTTTTGTTTCGTTCCCTATCTTTAGTTTTTAGGCAAAAAATTAATCTGCGCTGCATGAAGAATAGTATCCTGCTTTTATTTTCCTTCTTTCTTGTTCAAACAGTACCTGCACAGGACGTAAAAGAACCGGTGAAGCTCACCGATATGTTGAGGATAAAAACGGCTGGCAATCTCGTTGCCAATACAGAAGGCACAATGGCTGCATTTACAATAACCAGCATTGAGCCAGACGAAAAAAAAGAAGGCGACTATCGATACCTGACACAAATTTATCGCGTTGGCCCTGAGGCCGGTAGCACACCCGTGCAACTGACTTTTTCCAGAGAAGGCGCTTCGCAGCCGTCCTGGAGCCCTGATGGGAAGACGCTGGCCTTTGTACGTCCTGTGGATGGTAAACCACAGGTTTTTCTTTTACCAGTAAGCGGCGGTGAAGCTTACCAGTTGACAAAGTTTACCTATGGCGCTTCTGCACCAAAGTGGTCACCCGATGGTACGAAGATTCTTTTTGTTTCTTCCATTCAACTAAAGGATTTTCTGAAAGATCCAATGGTGAATGCGGGCCGTTCTGCGGTTACCTGGCCTTTAGAAAAGCCAGGCATTACAAACGCTGAATTGCTGCAAGTGCCAAAAGGAAAAGGAAGCCCCGATGGCAGCATTGCTGAAATCCGGAGCTATTTGCTGAACAACGAAGCCGATGGCAAAGCCACCGTATTAACCAAACTAAACTTCCAGGATGAAGCTAATATTTCGGGTAGCACCAGCTTCAACCAATTCTTTGCGATCGATCTCAAAAACCCTTCGGCGGTGCAGCCCGTCACTACAGGTTTTTATCGTTACACGCTGGCAGAGTACACGCCAGATGGAAAGAATTTAATCATTACGGCTGATATTGATTCATTGGAAAGCCCCGACCGTTCACAGGAAAGCGAGATATTTTTAGCTGATGCAGATGGGAAAAATCTACGGCTGCTGTTAGGACAAAAAGGACAGATGTATAATAGTGCAAAGGTTTCTCCTTCCGGTAAATGGCTGGCTTATCAATACAACAGCATCAATGGCGATGTTGGTACATTGGCCATCATGCCGTTAAATGGAAAAGAAAAAGATGCGATCACCATTCCCTTCGACCGGAGCAAGGCGGGCTTTACCTGGAGTGCCGATGAAAAATATCTCTACTTCACGGCACAAAGCAATGGCGGGGCACCGCTTTACCGGGTGAATGTTTCCACTAAAAAAGTAGAGCAGCTTTCAGCTTACGATGCTGGTGTAACCAGTTATGCATTATTGAAAGACCGGGTTATTTTCTCAAAGACAGAAGTGGTAAACCCATCGGAGGTTTATACGGCAGATCTGGCGTTAAAGAACCCTGTTCGCATCAGCCATTTCAATGATTGGGTCAAAACAAAACAATTGTCAATTCCCGAAAAGAAAACTTTTGTCAACAACAAAGGATTGACGGTTGAATACTGGATAATGAAGCCGGCCAATCACGAAGCGGGTAAAAAATATCCCCTGCTTTTGGAGATACACGGCGGACCTTCCGCCATGTGGGGGCCGGGTGAAGCAGGCATGTGGCATGAGTTCCAGTACTTTGCAGGGAAAGGCTATGGCGTGGTATATAGTAATCCCCGTGGCTCCGGCGGTTATGGCGAACAATTTTTAAAAGCCAATGTGGGCGACTGGGGTGCAGGGCCAACATCGGATGTAATGACAGCACTGGACAAGACCGTTGCAGAAGGCTGGGCCGATACGTCGAAGCTGTTGATCACCGGCGGTTCTTATGCGGGTTATCTCGTGGCGTGGATCATTGCGCATGACCATCGTTTTAAAGCCGCCTGTTCGCAACGCGGGGTTTATGACCTGGCTACCTTTTTTGGTGAAGGAAACGCCTGGCGACTGGTGCCCCGTTATTTTGGTGGTTATCCCTGGCAACCCGCTACCAAAGCCTTATTGGAAAGGGAATCGCCGATCAATTACGTGCAGAATATACGAACGCCTTATATCATCTTTCACGGCGATAACGACAGGCGTACAGGCTTCGTGCAAAGCGAGATGATGTACCGCAGTTTAAAGGTGCTGGGAAGGCCTGTGGAGTATGTGCGTCATCCCGGAGCCACGCATGAAATAACAAGGAGTGGTGATAACCGGCAGCGCATGGACCAGATGTTACGGACGTATGAGTTTTTTGAGCGGTGGATACGGTGAGCAGGGGTACTCTTTCTTGCCCGGTCTTATATTGATAATGAGTTATGTTTGGAGCAAGAACAGGTGTATATTAACTGTCATGCGCAACTGAACTTTCCTATGGGTGTTACAATACATTTTGAAGGACAACTTTTATCTGCTGAGGCTTTTGACAAAGCAATCGAAACTGCTAAAGGTTTTGCAGAAAATAATGGTTTAGAATATTTCCTGTTTAAAGAGGATAATAAATTATTGCAGCGGGTAAAAAACGAACAAGATTGGGACTACGAAGGTCCAACAAAAGGCATTCATATTCAACCAGACGAAAGCAGTGATCCTTTTATCTTGGAGTTTGATAAAGATTACTATTTACAGGAGTATTGTAAAACGCAGTTTGCAGATATAAGCGTACACATCTTAATCATTGACTTACTTAGACAAATTGTACCATTCTTTAAAAGTTTCAATGTCGAAGATGAAGGCGAATATTGGGAAACAAGCGACATTAACTTACTCCAGCAACACATTGACAATTGCTTCAAAGTTATTGAAGAAATGAAGCAAGAAGATGCTACAATGGATGGACCTTACCGATTAGAAAATGGACGAATATTAGACTTAATGCAAGATGACTAAGTGCGCATAACACGAGTTTTGCAAAAAAGTGGCTGAAGTAGTAGATCCAGCAACAAAACATAAATCAGCGGTATGGGGTCTGAAAAAGTTGGAACACAGAATGCCACTTCTTTGCAAAGCCTCTCTACGTTAGGAACAACAAACATTCACTCCAAATTTCTTAGTATATATAGTGAGATGAAGGTCCTAGAAAGTAACGCCTGCTTGATCACTTCTTACCCAGGCCCTTCCCTTCATTGGCAATACACGTTGCCATACGCTGAAATACATCCTTCTGTTCTTCCGTTAGTGTAATAACAGTTTCCTTGTTATTGTTTCCAGTCAGCTTGATCGTGGCAATCTTTTTCGCGATCATTTTCCGGAGCCAGGAATTGGGTGTCGGCGTATTCTTGAAGTTGAAATGAAACGCACCATCGCAGTTGATAGAACCCGAATTGCGGAATGTGGCCTTTGACCGCTCTCCTTCCCAGATCATTTGCGCCGTCGACTCCAGGTCAAAACATTTTCCTTCGCCTTTCAGCCAGATAAAAAAATCGATCTCCGTAGGTGTGGCATCTGCAGAAATGGAAATATTGCCTGCCGTTCCGCTAAAGCTTTTAAAGCCGGTGGAAAGTTTGTCGACGTGCGTAAACGGGTCTTTTGATTTTTTTAGCCCGCAGGTGTCTTGGGCATTTGCCAGAACCGGCATCAGGAAGAGAAGAAAGGCTAGTTTTTTCATTAGTGTAGATTATGGCTTAAAAATAATCTTCCGGGCCTTAGCACAGCCTATTCCTTTGTTAATATTTTTTAGAAGATGTGTTACCGCAACGCCTCAAAGCTGTATTTCACATTGCTCCAGAATTCATCCAAGGCAACAATATGGGTTTTAAAGAAAGAAATTAATTGCGGCCAGTCCTCTTTTCTGAATATAGAAGCAGGAAGTTCGGCGTAGATCCTGGAAATGGTTTTGCCGTATTCATCCGTTGTGTGCAACTGCCAGATCCACTCACCAGTGGTGCTTGCTTCGAATATTTTTTTGAGTTGCAGGAACTGCTCAAAATAAAGTTGCTGAATGTCTGCATCTGCATGTGTGAGTTCGATAGCGATTGTAGCACTTTTGTTATCGGCCTGCATGCGGAAGGCAATGTTCTTCTCGCCTGTCTTATAATTTACCCAGGATACTTTCTCTCCTTCCGCTGAAAGCACCGGGGTCATGTACTGACCAAAGGCCGTCCAGAAATCTTTCCTCAGCTGCGTGGCTTCCTGTTTCGAATACATCTGCCAAAATTAGAAAGGAGAAATGTTTGAGCAGAGACAATTCACCCAGATGGTTCACAATTATCTCATCTGCTTCATCGCACTGTGGCTGTGCTTCTACATGTTTAGGCAGAGCCAGTGCCGGCAATCATACTTATTAGCCTTAAATCGTTTTTGGCATGTATTTACTTTCTTATTTAATCAGTAAAATTATCTCGTACTATAAAACTGAATTTTATGAAACAAACGTTGCAAAGATTACTGGGGGCAGAGGGAGGAACAGAAAAGTTTCATTCGTTATTAACTGTTTTTATGATCATGTTATTTCTGGCCTTTTGGGGCGTTAGCTTTTATGTGCTGGTAAACAGTTTTGCATAAGTTCAAAAGCTTGTTGTAGCGGGCAGAAGGGTTTGTGTGATTGAGGCTACAACTTTTTTAAAAGCTTCCTGTAGGGAAGCTTTTTTATTTTGGTAAGCCTCATCCGGCTTCGCCACCTTCTCCAAAGAGGAGAAGGAAAATGGAAATGAATCTATTTTGGGGATGACAAGGCAAGTGGTCGTATGATAGCAGGCAGGATGAAGGTTGAATGTTTAAAGAATAAGAAAGGCAAGGGTATAGTGAATGGCAGATGAATTGAAACGTGAAGTGAAAGCTGCGTAAGCCAGTACCTGTGCGCTGCAGTTCCCTCTCCGGCTTTGCAGAGAGGGGCAGGGTGAGGTCCATAACAAATTTTATCTTCGCAGCATGCCGACAAAACTCTCTGTCAATATCAACAAAATTGCAACCCTCCGTAATAGCCGCGGCGGCAACAATCCCGATGTGGTAAAAGCAGCCATCGATGTCCAGCGTTTTGGTGCCGATGGAGTCACTGTTCATCCCCGTCCCGATGAACGACACATCCGCTACGATGATGTGCGGGCCATCAAACGCATTATTGAAACGGAGTTTAATATTGAAGGCAACCCGCGGGAACAAAAGTTTGTTGATCTTGTATTGGAAGTAAAGCCGCACCAGGTAACATTGGTTCCTGATGAACTTGGGCAGATCACCTCTGATCACGGATGGGATACTATCAAACACAAATCTTACCTGCAGGAAATTATCGGTGTTTTTAAATCAGCTGGTATCCGCGTTTCCATTTTTGTTGACCCCGATACAAGGATGGTGGAAGGTGCTGCCCTGACCGGCACCGACAGGATTGAGCTTTACACCGAGAGCTATGCCAAACAATTTGCGCAAGGTAACCGCGAAAGTATTATTATCGAGTATGTAGAAGCGGCAAAAAAAGCAAAAGAAACCGGCCTCGGAGTAAATGCCGGGCACGACCTGGACCTGCACAACCTGAAATACTTCAAACAAAACATACCCTGGCTTGATGAAGTCAGTATCGGTCATGCATTGATCTGCGATGCCATTTACCTCGGGTTTGAAAATGCCGTTCAGCTTTATAAGCGGCAGTTAGTGTAGCAATTTGCAATCGGCAATCGGCAATGAATGCCTCTTTAAGGTTCGAAGATCTCAGGACACTCTCATTGCCGATTCCCGTTTGCCGATTGCAGCTTTAAAGCGATGGCATCTTTCTCTTTAACAACGATGCTACCGGAATACTCTTTAACGCCTTACGGATCGCCTTGTTCTTCTTTTTGTAAAGCGTGTAACCAACAACCACCAGTGCCGTTACGGCAATGATTTTTATGAGGGTATAATTCACTCCTTTTGGTGGAACATAAGTAGGGCCTTCATCATTAAAAAGCGCAGGCTCGGTTACATAGCGGCCTTTGTTTGGCATTCCCAGCTTCCAGAATTGTCTTGCCAGTTTATGCAGCGCCAGCCTTGCTTCGTGCCCATACATGGCATGACCGTGACCGGAAACAATTATGTTGGGCTCCAACGCAGCCAGTTCTTTTACCGAACGAGCCGCTGTACCCCAATCGGGGGTAAAATATTTGGGAGGACCGCTCATAGCTTTTTTCTGCGTCATTACCGAAAAGATGGATTCCTGTTTTGTGGTTACAATTGCATCACCGGCTACCAGTACGCCGTCATCTTCCCGAAAGAGACTGATGTGCCCCGGTGTATGTCCCGGTGTATGAACCCATCTCCACTCGGGCAGCGATGGGACAACACCATCCTCCGGCAGTTCGCGGAGATGTTCCTGCACATCAATAGGGCCGCTTGGATAAGTAAAAGCCATCGATGCCATCACACCGCCGCCTACGGTTGAATCCGGTGGCGGATAGGAGGCTTTACCAGTGAGATAAGGCAGCTCCATATGATGACAATAAACGGGTATCCTCCATTCGGTTGCCAGTTGCTGCAAAGCACCGCGATGGTCGAAATGCCCGTGAGTCATGATGATCGCCTGCGGCACAGCACCTGGCTCCATTACTTCAGCAATCAGGTTTTTTATCTTTGCATACGACGATTTCAGTCCTGTATCTATCAGTACAAAACCCGGCTGTTGCTGGCTTTCAATGATAAATACATTCACAAACACATCCTTCATTCGCCAAACACCCGGTGCCACTGCAAAAATATTATTGACTATGCTGCGCTCCTGTGTAGCTGACTGCACCCTTTTATCGACAAGCTTTCTATCCATAATGTTCATTTTGAGTATGGTCATTGGCACAAATAACATACCATGCGCCGGAATAAAAATGACAGGCACATCAGCTTGAATGCAGTGATGTGGGTTCTTTGGCGGTATTTCCACATCGCCACATTCGCATTGGATTATTTGATTAATTTGGAAACAAATAAACAGGCACATGATTCCTTCCATGCGGCAGCAGTTCAACCAGGCATTTACTGAAGAAGCTTATCGTAACTACATCAAAGAGTTAGAAAATGTATACCCCGGGCAACTCGATTTTCGTGTTGCGGAAACACCGATTTTTATTCCGAAAGAATTTACGCAAAAGATGCTCGATGCCTGCGATGCGATCCTTGAACAGGTAAGCACGGATGAGTACCGCAAACAAAGTGACAAGGCCATTCCTGCGCAACTGAATGTACCGGGGCAAAACGAGTATCCGCATTGCATTGCGTTTGATTTCGGCATTTGCCTGAACGATAAAGGAGAGTTGGAACCGCAACTGATCGAGATGCAGGGCTTCCCTACCCTGTTTGCCTGGGAAGCAGTGCTGCCGGAAATTTATGAAAGACATTTTTGGTGTCCTGAAGGCTATAGCGTTTATCTCGGCGGATTTGATAAGGCATCGTACATCGAACTTTTAAAAAGAGTGATCATTGGCGATACACCTGTTGAAAATGTAATCCTGCTGGAAATATTTCCGGAGAAACAAAAAACAAGAGTAGACTTCAGTGCAACGGAAGACCTGCTGGGTATTAAAGCTGTTTGCTTAACTAGCCTGATCCAGGAAGGAAAAGATTTGTACTACATGCGTGATGGCATTAGAACAAAGGTAGAACGCATTTACAACAGGTTGATTTTTGATGACCTTTTTCAGCAGGCGCCGGAGGTGCAGGAAAAAGGGGCAATTATGATGCAGGAGTTGAACGTCACCTGGGTTCCGCATCCAAACTGGTTTTACCGGCTAAGCAAATTCACCTTGCCGTTTATTGATCATCCTTATGTTCCGCAAACGAGGTTTTTAAGCGATGTAAAAAGCCTTCCGGATGACCTCCAAAATTATGTAGTGAAACCACTTTTCTCTTTTGCCGGGCAAGGGGTGATCATTGACGTTACGAGGGAGCAGGTGGAAAAAATTACCGATCCCGAGAACTGGATTATCCAGCGCAAGGTTCAATATGCATCGGTAATACAAACACCAGACGAACCGGCAAAAGCGGAGATACGCCTCTTCTATTTTTGGGAACAGGGAGCCAAACTGCCTGTCGCTGCTAATAACCTGTCACGCTTAAGCAAGGGAAAGATGGTTGGTGTTCGCTACAATAAAGACAAGAGCTGGGTGGGCGGAAGTTTTTGTTTGTTTGAACAGTGATTAGCATGTGTGATCAGTAATGAATACCTCAACTTTTGACTTTTCATTTTCAAAACAAAAACAAATACAAGGTAGCAAAGAAAGAACTACAGGCATTAGTGGAAGATCAAGAAATACTGAATCGCATTTATGTGGTGCGGAGTGAAAAATTATGCT
>DASVSM010000490.1:0-3743 GCA_036388115.1 Flavisolibacter sp. | reverse complement strand
GGTTTTGGCAGATGCAGAAGCACTTGGATACACGCCGGCATTCTCGCAGGAATTTGAATGGTACAATTTTGCCGAAACACCGCAATCGGCTACGGACAAACAATTCAGAAACCTGGCGCCATTAACGCCGGGCATGTTTGGTTACTCCGTTCTGCGAAGCACCTTAAAAAACCCCTTTTTCTCCGACCTGTTTGATCTGCTGAAAAATTTTGGAGTGCCGCTTGAAGGGCTGCATACAGAAACAGGTCCCGGAACATACGAAGCGGCTATTTCCTACTCCGGTATCTTGGAAGCGGCCGACAGGGCTGTGCTGTTCAAAACAGCCGTGAAAGAAATTGCATACAAGCATGGTGTCATGGCTACGTTCATGGCCAAGGTAAACGAAAATCTCCCTGGCTGCGGCGGGCACGTTCATCAAAGCCTGTGGAAGAAGGATGAGAATGTGTTTTACAAGGAGAGTGACAGGCAAAGAATCAGCGAAGAGATGAAGCAGTACATCGCAGGACAATTAATTTGCCTTCCGCATATTTTGCCTTTGTTTGCACCAACTATTAACAGCTATAAACGTTTGGTAGAAGGCGCATGGGCGCCTACAACCTTAACGTGGGGAATCGATAACAGAACGGTGGCTTTGCGTGTTCTGCCGGGCGGTAAAAAATCGTGCAGGCTGGAAACAAGGGTTATTGGCGCAGATGTCAATCCTTATCTCGCCATGGCCGGTTGTTTGGCGGCAGGCTTGTATGGCATTAAACATAAACTTGAACTGAAACAACCGGCAACCATTGGAAATGGCTACACGGATTTTTCGAATGGAACACTGCCAAGAACGTTAGAAGAAGCAACCGCAAACATGAAGCAATCTGGTGTGGCAAAAGAAATACTCGGTGAAGGTTTTGTTGACCATTTTGTGCAGACAAGAGAATGGGAGTGGAAGCAACACTTAAAGGCTGTCACCGACTGGGAATACAAACGTTATTTTGAAATCATCTGACGGCAGGCGGCTCTAGCGGCCAGACCGGTAAAACCATTATCATGAATTTCGATACCATCTACCAATACAATTTTCCGACAACCATCCGTTTCGGGCCTGGTGTAAGTGGAGAATTAGGCGATTATTTAAAGAAGAATAACCTTCTTCGCCCGCTTATCGTTACTGATCCTTTGGTAGCACAACTGGATTTTTTTAAAAAGATCACTGCCGAATTAAAGCGGAAGAACATCGCTGTTGAAGTCTTTTATGATCTGCATAAAAATCCAGTCAAATCGGATGTATATCGCGGAACCGTTGCCTATGATTCAACAAAAAGAGATGCGATCATCGGCATCGGAGGAGGTGTTGCCATCGATGTGGCAAGAGCAATCTGTCTACGCATCAACCACCGCGAAGATTTGTTCAAGTACGATGACCTGGTTGGCGGAGATGTGTATGTAACGAACGATGTTCCGCACTTCATCACTATTCCGACAACGGCAGGAACCGGGAGTGAAGTAGGACGAAGCGCCATCATTGCCGATGATGAAACGCACCAGAAGAAAATTCTATTCTCACCAAAGCTGCTGGCGAAAATTGTTTTTGCTGATCCGCTGCTCACAATGGACCTGCCGCCGTTTGTTACGGCGGCTACCGGTATGGATGCCTTAACGCATAATATGGAAGCTTTCCTTGCTAAAATGCCGCACCCGATGTGTGAAGGAATCGCGTTGGAAGGCATGTATCTTATCAGCCAGTCGCTTGACAAAGCAGTGAACAAACCCGACCTTGGTTCGAGAAGCAAAATGCTGCTTGCTTCAATGATGGGTGCTGTTGCGTTTCAAAAAGGACTGGGTGTTGTGCATTCATTGGCACATCCGCTTTCAGCCTTGCTAGATACGCATCATGGCCTGGCAAACGCTGTCAATATCCCTTACGGAATGGAATTTAACTTGCCGGGTTGCGAGGAAAAATTCCGGAGAATCGGGCAGTCGCTTGGATTAAAAGAAGGCGAGACCGTAGTGCAATATCTTTTTGATTTGAATGCAAAGATCAACATTCCGCACAGGCTGCGGGACATTGGTGTGAAGCAGGAGCATGTTGAACCACTGGCTGATTTGGCCATTGCTGATTTTGCCCATCCAAACAATCCGAAGCCAGTGTCAAGAGAAGATTTCCGGGCACTCTATCAGAAAGCATTGTAAGAGAAAATGGATTGAACCATGAAGAAAAGAATCGGGATCAGTTTCTCAAGAACTAATTTTCATTACTACTGGGAGTGGTTTACCAACGCAGACCTGCAGGATGACCTTCAATTGGTGGAATTGTCTTTCGAAAAGGGCAACGCAGAAGATATTGCAAGCTGTGATGCATTTGTGTTAACGGGCGGCGTTGATATTCATCCTTCATTTTATAGCGGCAAGAACGGGTACCCGAATCAACCCGCTGCGTTCCAGATTGAAAGAGACATTTTTGAGAAAAAGATATACGTCTATGCACAACAATACAGGCTTCCTGTTTTAGCCATTTGCCGGGGCATGCAACTGGTGAATGTTTTGGAAGGAGGCAAACTGCTCCAGGACCTGGAAGAGGCAAATAAGGTTCATAAGAAGGAGGGGGATGATGATAAATCACACACGATAAAAGTTCTTCCGGATAGTTTATTGCATGAAATAACCGGAACTCATTACGCCGCCATTAACAGCGCCCATCACCAGGCTTTAGATCCAACAGCTATTGGAAAAAGTTTAGTCGTGAGTGCTTATTCAGAACCTGATTCAGTCATCGAAGCCATAGAATTTAACGATAAGGCTGAAAGGCCTTTTCTCCTTTGCGTGCAATGGCACCCCGAAAGAATAACAAACAAAGAGGAGCATCCTTTTTCAGAAAATATCAAACAACGATTTCTTGCTGAAATAAGAAAATTAAACATGAAAAAGTTACCGGTCATTAACCCTGCAACGGAAGAAATCATTACCGAGTTAAACGAGGATACCAAAGAATCAGTTGCTGAAAAATTCAGGGTTTTAAAAGCAGGGCAACCGGCCTGGCAAAACGTTTCTGTTAGCGACCGTGTAGCGATTCTTCAGCGGTTTTCTGCTTTGCTCCTGGAACAAATTGAATCTTTAGCTGCCGTTCTGACTTCCGAAGTTGGCAAGCCCCTGCAACAATCACGCAACGAAATAGCCGGCGCCTGCAAACGCATACAATGGCTCACCGATAATGCATCAAAATACCTCGCCGAAGAGATCATGACCGATGAAGAAGGCATGCAGGAAAAAATTTCGTACGAGCCGCTTGGTGTTGTGTGCAACATTTCTGCATGGAACTACCCCTACCTTGTAGGCGTGAATGTTTTTATTCCTGCGTTGTTGGGTGGAAATGCGGTGATGTACAAGCCTTCGGAATACGCAACATTAACCGGTTTGCAAATTGAAAAGTTGTTGAAAGAAGCGGGTGTGCCGGAGGACGTTTTTCAGGTTGCCATTGGGAAAGGAGACGTGGGAGAGTACCTGCTTGATTTACCATTTGACGGATACTTCTTTACGGGTTCTTACAAAACCGGTAAATACATTTATGAACGGGTGGCACCAAAGATGGTTCCTTGTCAGTGTGAGTTAGGTGGGAAAGATCCCTTGTATGTTGCCGATGATGTGAAAGATATCAAAGCCGTTGCAGCGGCTACAGCCGACGGTGCTTTTTATAACAACGGGCAAAGCTGTTGTGCCGTGGAACGTATCTACGTTCACCAAAACGTGTACGATGAATACGT
>DASVSM010000489.1:0-2113 GCA_036388115.1 Flavisolibacter sp. | reverse complement strand
AAGCAGGAAGCAGGCCGGGCAACATCGGGAGCAGCGAAAACTTTATTGGCTAATGCCTATATTGTGCAGAAAAAATGGGCAGAGGCCGAAGCACTTTTAAAGGATGTGGTAAATGGCAATGAATATTCATTAATGCCCGATTATGCAAACGCTTTCTCTGGTACCAACTCTAACAAAAACAATGCAGAGTCTGTTTTTGAAGTTCAGTTCCTTGAAGGGTCTGCGGGCTATAACGGTACTATCATTTACAATTTTTTACCCCGTCCTATGACTGCCACCGAGTTACAACCTATTACAGGTACTTCTAATCCACAGGGGCTTTCAGGCGAGGGAAATAACGCACCTACACCCGATATTATTACTGCTTACGAAACGGGTGATAAAAGAAAAGACGCTTCCATAGCCTACGTTACTCTAAGTCAAAGTTTACGTGCAAATAAAGTATATCCATATATTAAAAAATTTGCTGCACTACATGCTCAGCATGGAAACACAGGAAACAATTTTCCTATTTACAGGTTTTCTGAAGTCCTCTTATTATTAGCTGAAGCCTTAAACGAACAGGGTAAAGGTGCGGAAGCGTTGCCGTTCTTAAACAAAGTAAGAGATCGTGCATTTGGGAACGGCGTCGCAACAGTCACTACTTCAGCTCAAACGCAACTGCGTGATATTATTGCAAAGGAAAGAAGAGTTGAACTGGCTTTTGAAAACAAGCGCTGGTTCGATCTTGTAAGAACGGGTAAGGCAGTAGAGGTTATTACAGCTTACGGAAACAGGGTTAAAGCAAATCCGCAGGATTATTATTATCCTGCAGGTGCCGTTCCACCCAATAACGCTTTTACTAATCTTGATTTGATATATGGTCTTCCTGCTGACGAAGCGGCATTAAGTCATTATTTTTAAACCTCGCAAAACAAATATTAATTCAAAAACCAAGTTTAATGGAAGCATTGGCAAAAACAACTCTGGCATCAAAAGCATTAGAACAGGGACAAGGCATTTTACGACTCGCGCCGACCTGGGTACCGCGGTCGTTTTGCGTACCCGGGCGAAGAATAAAATTGCATCCTGATGATTATTATGTTCTCGGGGGACAGCGCGGCGGAATCGACGAACGTTGGTTGTCATCCACAACACCTGCGAAAAACGGTCCTTTAACCGGCGAAAATGAAGGGCTAAGTGCGGTAGTTTTTAATGACGGAAATAGCGAAGTAACGGTGTTATTGAAGGATGCAATTGATGAGCTTAAAGGCGAAATAATAGGAGATCGATTATGGAATGAACACCAAAGCTGGCCGATGTATTCAAAGTTTTTCGACAACATGGGTCCGCTGCCACACCACATTCATCACAACGATGAACATGCTGCTAAGATTGGTCAGTTGGGTAAGCCAGAAGCCTATTACTTTCCGCCTCAATTAAATAATCATGGCGGCGATTTTCCCTATACTTTTTTTGGTATTGCTACCGGCACTACCAAAGAACAAATTCGCGAATGCCTGGTAAATTTCACCAAAGGCGATAATAAGATAACCAGCTACTCGCAGGCGTTTCGTTTAGACCCGGGCACAGGTTGGGATGTACCTCCGGGAATGCTTCACGCCCCCGGAAGTATGTGTACCTATGAGCCTCAAAAAGCTTCCGATGTATTTGCCATGTACCAGTCGTTAGTGAATGAAGCGATTATTCCTGAAGAATTATTATGGAATGGAACACCACCAGACAGGATTGGAGACTACGACCAGTTGATGGAAGTAATTGACTGGGAATTAAACACCAACCCCAATATTTTAGAGAACCATTTCATGAGGCCGAAGCCGGTGAAAGCCCTGGAAGAAATGCAGAACGAGGGTTACATAGAAAACTGGATTTGTTATAGATCGGGGGCATATAGTGCGAAGGAACTGACCGTGCTTCCCGGAAAAACGGTGACTATTAAAGACAGTGCCGCGTATGGTTCAATCATGATGCAGGGCCACGGAAAAATGGGCGTCTGGGATATTGAAACGCCGGCTTTGATCCGTTACGGGCAGCTAACAAACGACGAATTTTTTGTAACAGAAAAGGCTGCCATTGAAGGTGTGCAAATTACAAATTCGTCAACTGCTGATCC
>DASVSM010000488.1:0-3039 GCA_036388115.1 Flavisolibacter sp. | reverse complement strand
TATGGGTTTTATGAGCATAGCTGAAAGGGCAGGAGGTATCAGACTACTCTCTAAAATTATAGGTCCTTTTTTCTCCCGTCTTTTCCCGGAGATTCCTAATGGTCATCCAGCTATGGGCCACATGATGATGAACTTTTCTGCAAACCTATTAGGACTCGATAATGCAGCCACACCTTTCGGTATTAAAGCAATGGAAAGCCTGCAGGAAAGCAATCCGCAAAAAGATGTTGCTTCTAATGCACAAATCATGTTTCTATGTTTACATGCTGCCGGTTTCACCTTAATCCCGGTAAGCATCATTGCCGTACGCGCGTCGTTAAAATCTGCCAGCCCTACCGATATTTTTGTTCCCTGCATGATCACCACTTTCGTAGCCACCATGGCGGCAATGGTTATTGTGTCGTTCAAACAAAAGATCAACTTACTACAGCCTGTTATACTGGCATGGGTAGGCGCCGTTTCTGCTGTTCTTGTTTTGCTGGTATTTTATCTTACTACACTAAACGCTGAAAGCGTACAGTCTTTTTCCGGCTTGTTAAGCAACGGGCTCATCCTGATTATTTTTTTACTTATTGTTCTGGGTGCATTATATAAAAAAATTGATGTTTTTGATGCTTTTATCGATGGTGCCAAAGGTGGATTCGAAACGGCAGTGCGTATTATTCCTTACCTGGTTGGTATGTTGGTTGCCATAAGCCTGTTACGAACCAGCGGAACTTTTGATGTGATCATCAACGGAATGAAATCACTGTTTGCTTTTATAGGAGTTGATACGCGATTTGTAGACGGATTGCCTACCGCTTTAATCCGGCCCCTTAGTGGCGGCGGATCGCGCGGGATGATGATCGATACTATGAAAAATTTTGGCCCTGATTCATTTCCCGGACGACTGGCTTCCATTCTACAAGGCTCTTCTGATACTACCTTTTATGTAATCGCCGTTTACTTTGGCGCAGTTTCTATAAAAAACACACGCTACGCAGTAGGAGCAATGTTGCTCGCGGACTTGGTAGGCATATTAACGTCCATTTTTTTAGCCTATATGTTTTTTGGGCAGGTGTAGGGTTATAACGCCACATCGCTTCGAGTAAATAGCCTTGCTTGTGTTCGTATAAACATCCCACTTCCACTTATTATAATAGGCGATACACGTACTTTGCTTAAAATTGTTTCCCAATGAATTTTCAATACACAGAAGAGCAATTGATGATACGGCAGGCGGCAAGAGATTTTGCTCAAACTGAATGTTTACCAGGAGTTATTGAACGCGACGAGCAGCAACGATTTCCAAAAGAACAAATACAAAAACTTGCAGAACTGGGCTTCATGGGTATGATGGTTTCGCCCGAATACGGAGGCAGCGGAATGGATACTATCAGCTATGTTTTGGCGATGGAGGAAATAAGTAAAATTGATGCAAGTGTAAGTGTTTGCATGAGTGTAAACAACAGTTTGGTATGTTGGGGACTGCAGGCATACGGAACAGAGGAACAGAAACAAAAATACCTGGTGCCTTTAGCGCAGGGCAAAAAAGATGAAGAACTTTTTATCGGAGCTTTTCTTTTAAGCGAACCCGAAGCAGGCAGCGATGCAACTTCGCAGCATACTACTGCTGTAGACATGGGCGATCATTACTTGCTAAACGGAACAAAAAACTGGATAACTAACGGGTCTTCGGCAAGTATTTACCTGGTAATGGCGCAAACACATCCCGAATTAAAAAGCCACGGAATTAATACTTTAATTGTAGAGAAAAACTGGTCGGGGGTAACTGTTGGAAACAAAGAAAACAAATTGGGCATACGCGGAAGCGACACAACTTCAATAATGTTTAGCGACGTTAAAGTACCTAAACAAAACAGGATAGGAGAGGATGGCTTCGGATTTAAGTTTGCCATGAAAACCCTCGCCGGAGGACGAATAGGCATTGCAGCGCAGGCGCTTGGTATCGCAAGTGGTGCTTACGAACTGGCTTTGAAATATGCAAAAGAAAGAAAGGCTTTTGGTAAAGAAATTATGCACCACCAGGCTATACAATTTAAACTGGCCGACATGGCAACAAAAATTGAAGCAGCAAGATTGCTTTGTTTAAAAGCAGCGTGGCAGAAAGATCAGGATCAGGATTACACTTTCGGCTCATCAATGGCAAAAGTGTATAGCAGCGAAACCGCGATGTGGACGGCAATTGAGGCAGTGCAAATACACGGAGGTTACGGCTTCGTAAAAGAGTATCACGTTGAACGGCTAATGCGCGACGCAAAAATTACCCAGATCTATGAAGGAACAAGTGAGGTGCAACGAATAGTAATCAGCCGTTCTTTGCTACAATAACTGGTAATCAAATTATTTTTCTTTTTGTTCCAGACTTTGGAGTCTTGCAGGATCTTTCGTTGCGTCGCAGTACGTTCATCGGTAACAATTCTATTTGGCTTTTATCAACAGCTATTGGGTGGGCTGCTTCCCGTGTACATCTTCCCTTTCAAAAACTTACTAATTGGTTTTTAATTAATAAATAATGGCAGTTAACCAGGAAAGATACCAGCAAATATTAGAGGAACTTAAACCAAAAAATGTTCAGTTAGTTGCGGTAAGCAAAATACAAACCGTTGCCGACATCAAGCTGATGTATGATTTGGGGCAAAGAGATTTTGGCGAAAATTACGTACAGGAATTGGTCGAAAAACAAGCATTATTACCCGGCAACATTCGCTGGCATTTCATTGGTCATTTGCAAAGCAACAAGGTAAAATACATCGCACCAATCGTTCACCTAATTCAGGGAGTGGACAGTTTAAAGCTTTTGAAGGAAATTAGTAAACAGGCTAAAAAAGCAGCAACGATTGTTAATTGCTTATTACAAATTCACATTGCACAGGAAGAGACAAAATTTGGCCTGGATGCAGAGGAACTTGCTGAAATAATGGAACTTTTACAAAACGGAGAGGAGCAATTACTACACGTACATGTAAAAGGTTTAATGGGAATGGCGAGTTTTAGTAACGATGTTGAAAAAGTGAGAAATGAAATGAAACAACTGAA
>DASVSM010000487.1:0-1510 GCA_036388115.1 Flavisolibacter sp. | reverse complement strand
TTAAAATGTCATACTCGCCAACCAGGTACTGCGCTTCAATTTTTACTTTTTCTTCTTTGAAAGCACTGGTACCTCTTATGCGGATTCCCGCTGCGCTACCCATTACCATTTTGTTCATGGCCATTGTTTCATATTCTGCCTGGCTACACGGATTCTGATCATAATACTCAACAAGCCTTGGTTTACTGTATTCATTCAGTGTATTGAAGATCTGCTGATCAACAACTTTGATATCCTTCTTTTCCAACACAACCGGCACCGGCACCACCATAGCAAAGTCCTTAAAATTACCCTTGAAATCATTGTACATGGTAATCACGTTTCTATCCCCATCACGCACCATAATCACTTGCGAGGTTTTATTTTTCAATGTTCCATCAGCCTTGCTTACATAGAATCCGCAGAAGGCTGCTGCTTCGTGTGCAATCATTGTTACCAGCAAAAGGGAAGCGACAACTTTCCTGCTTGCCGAATAGGAAAACAGTTTTCGGAGCATTGAAAAAGTAGGAATGCTTTCTTCTTTCCACTGAAAAACGGTTGCTTTGAAAACACGGTCCAGCACAGGCACCAGAGGCGCTGCCATCACCAATACCCAAACCGGCGTGTTGTACATCCATTTAAATGCAGCCAGGTAAAACGATAGTGTTGCGATCAATACAGCCCAAACAATTCGTGCCACAGGATGGTCCGGTGCAGTACGGGGATCGGAGATCATAAAGAAGGTAAACAACAACAAGCTTCCGGTACTTACTGAATGAACAAAATGATCCAGCGGCCAGTTAAGAACATACATTTGACGCCAGTACAGCAAACCAATAAACGTCAGTAAGAACGCCAGGCTGATATCCAGCTTTTGCACTCTTGTCACAACAATTACCCCCAGGGTTACCACAAAGAAAAAGATCACAGTATTGCTGCCCCACTGTCCTGGTGAAAGCCAGGCCTCTTTTATTAAAACCATTGTGGCAATGATGCCGAATGCAGAAGGGTTAAAAATGTGTTTGTGGTGATAACGGAAAACATATTTGGACGCAACGGTGAGAAAAGCTGCCAGTAAACTGATGTACCAGAAATTTGTCTTTAGCAGAAGACACAGGCTGGCAGCCGAAATCAGCACGCTGAAGCCCCATTGTTTAAAGCCTTTATCTCCGCCAATTGGCAGGATCGCTTTTTGTGTGATGCATTCAAAAATGTAATTGAACAAAAGGCAGCCAGCAATGCTGATGGCATAATGCTGCCAGTCGGCCATCCAGCTAAGGAAGACCAAGCCATAGGTTAGAAAAACAAGCTGGAAAATGATTTGAAAATAGCGGGGGTCCAATGCACGTGTTTTCGGTTGCATAGCAAATAGTTTCCATTGGGATGACCTTTTGCAGCAGATTACACAGAGTGGTTCAAAAATATTTTGCAGCAATGCTTAGCGGGAGTCTTTCTCCTTCCCAACAGAATTACAAAGGGTAAAAGAGTCCGCCGACTGGCGGAAGAAAAGCCCTATGAAAATTCAAAAGCT
>DASVSM010000486.1:0-8916 GCA_036388115.1 Flavisolibacter sp. | reverse complement strand
GTTAGGATACATTCTTAGCCTTGCATTGGTGGCCTATGCATTTAAGGCATCAGCCAGTCCCGAATTTCTGCTCACCTTTTTATTGTTGTTCATTGCTTCGCATGCCATTGGGCAGGGCGCAGTGATCTGGGTGTTTATTGCAGAAATTTTTCCCAACAAGATCAGGGCCAGAGGGCAAGCATTTGGCGCCAGTACCCACTGGGTGTTTGCAGCGCTCATTACCTTGATAACTCCTTATTTTTTAGATAAAGAACATGGTGTATTAAAAGAAAACCCCTGGCCCATCTTTGCATTCCTGGCCTTTATGATGGTGTTGCAACTGGTGTGGGTACTTACCAAAATGCCGGAAACCAAAGGTGTATCGCTGGAACAATTGGAGAAAAAATTGGTAAAAGAGTAAGCGGCTTTTCACTTACCGCGGAGCAGCGGTTCCAAATGACTGGCCGCTGATAGAAATGCTGTCGCCTTCTGCAATAGCGATGGAAACAGGCCTTTTATTAACAGGAGCAGCAAACTTGCACCAGGAATTACCATTGAAAGCCAGCATGTCTTCATTGTTGGAAAAAAGCACAACACCGTTTTGCCCTGCGCTGATGGGAATAACCAGAAAAGTCATTTTGTGTATGAAAACTTCTTCGCTTTGCAAATTCTTTCTTCAGTGAGCAACTGACCGCCCTGCAAGACGGCGAGGCTTTCAAAATTTTGGTGCAAAACAAAATACGGTGTATATGTTGCAGAACAGGTGAAAACAGTACAGCCTCATTTATTTTATAAACATGGAAGCAAACAGCTAAGCCTCAGGTTTAGTTGATAAAGCCAGGTAATTGCTGCTTTAAAAATCCCAATGGGCATATCCTTCTTCATTGGGGTGCACGCCTTCTTTGGTGTATTCTTTTGCATCATGTCCCCCTCATCGACAAACAAGACCTGCATATCAAGCAATTAGTAGATTTATGACCGGCTTTTTTGCGGAGCAACGCATTTGTCTGTTGCATTTTTTCCCTTATGGAAGCCGTGCTGGTAGGCAGGATGGTTTGTACATACAATTTGGTGTGGCGAACCCTTTTGAATGGCTTTCGCAAGGGCTAGAATATTGCCGGCAACGTCACGTCATGGCTAAGCACCATTACCCCGGTAACCGGGCCACCGGCTTCGCAATAGGGCTGGTAAACCAGTGTTTAATTTTGGCAATTTCCAAAATGAACACAAAACACCCTTTGGACCATTATATGTTTTAAACGATGATACGCTTACAGGCGGCAGAAGCATTTCTCTGCTAGAAGAGGGTTCAGTCCTGATCATCTTACAAGTAGTTGGCGCAGTTAGGTATCGAGATAGCTACGGAAATGAGACATCCGTTATTGCTGCTGGCGAAGTCAAACACTTTGTCGTTTCTGCAGGCACCAGCATTGAACTAGCAAATCCATTTGAAGAAGGGTTAATTAATTTATTACAATTTTGGATTAAAGCGCCCCTGTTAACCGAACTGCAGATGCAGGGGGAAGATTCGATTTAATCACCAGGAAAAATGAATGGCTGTCCTTTATTACTTCCATTAACTATAAATTGTCTATTGCCAAAGTGGAGGGCGGGAGAGAACTGAATTATGTACTCTCAGCCAATAGAAATGGGATTTTTTTTGTTATTGAAGGCGCATTTGAACTACAAAACATCCTCTTGGAAGCGAGCCGGACTTTCTTTGTCAAGTATTGATAAAATAGAATTAGAGGCATTATCGGACAATGCCATTCTACTAGTCCTTGAACTATTATAAAAACAAATCAAAGGCTTTCCAATCTGGATTGGAGACAACCGGACGAAAGTCGAAACAACTATCGGAAAATTTAATCATATTATATAGACTAATTAATTGATATCTAATACTTAATGAATTTTGCTAAATATGGCAAAGCGGTTTGACTTTCGTCCGGTGATCTATCACTCTTACTTTTTTAAAGCCTACAATGGATCGGAAGGTGATCTTCTTGATTGCGCCTTTAAGGGTTTTATCGCTAAAGAATAGGGCTTTGGTGTTTCTTTGTTAATAGGGAGCCAGAGCGTCACATAAATGCTTGTTACTTATGCCTCTATTCTCTCTATTTAAGCACATTGAGCTGCCGCAGAATTTCTTTGGTGATCTCTTTTCTGCAGGATCCAAACCTTTCGTTTTTGATTGATCGATCCTTCGTAACTCTGGTGGCAAAGAAATAAGCGTTGTCTTTTTGCTCCACGTACCCTATCCACCAACCCCAGTCCTTTCCTTCTACTCTCGTCCATCCTGTCTTCGACCTGATCGTAAAAGAAGAAGTCTGCTCCGTTATCATGACTCTCTTTAGTATTTCTACATTACGCCTGGAAAAAGGAATCTTTCCTTCATATACCTTCACTAGGAACTGAACCTGGTTTTTAGGAGAAATGGCAAAAGCACCGAAGTTCCAAAAATCTACCTCTCTCTCCGTCAGGTTCCCGTTTCCATACTGACGTAAGTTTAGGTAGCGCTGATATCGTTCTTTTCCGACTTTTTTAGCCAGTTCAATGAAAACCCAGCCAGCAGATTCCTGGAAGGCCTTCCTGACACTCATGTCCCGGTAAATCTCAGGTCGATAACCATAAAGCGCCGTATCGGTGCTTCCAACCCAGCGGACAGTGTCATTTTCATCCTTTATTACACCTGTCTCCAAAGCAATAAGCAAATTGATCACCTTAAAAGTTGAGGCCGGCAGTGTTTCCACTGTTGCATCCAGGGAGTCAGTGAATAGCCATCGATTATTTCTTAGGTCATAAATGGTTGTACTGCCTTTAAGATCGCAATCCCTGCAAGGCTTTTGCAGGTCCCTTTGTCCAAATACAAAAGATGGGCAGTGAAGAAAACTAATGAGGATGAAAAGTCGCATGAACAAGAATTCTAGCATGATGCAAGACATTTAAGGCTTTCGAAGTAGTAAAGTTGTTTGGCCTTTGCATCACTGATCAGGCGTCATCTTGATGGTGTTTAGCTACCCTTCAACCAGCTTCTCCCAATCGGCAATCGGTAGTTGGTCCCAATCTTTGATCTTCTGTGCTGATTTGTCTAATTCAAAGGCATGGCCACCTTCTGCATAAACATGGTATTCTGCATGGACTCCTGCTTTTTTAAGCGCAATGTAATACACCTTGCGAAATTAGAGAAAGCCTTACCTGCATTAACGAACCTAAAAAACCTCTACCATTCCCTTCAGTTAGGAGATAAGCAGGCCCTTTTAAAGAAGGTTTTCGAAGGTGGACCCGTATATGACGGCATCCGACTTCGAACACCTAGGCTTCATTCTTGTTTCATTCACAACTACCAGAGAATCAAAGAAAAAGGGCTGCTCCTGGTAGAACAGCCCACTGAAATTTTGTCGAATCCGACAGGTTGTACCGCGTACGGGATTCGAACCCGTATCACCACCGTGAAAGGGTGGTGTCCTAACCCTTAGACGAACGCGGCTTCCGTTTTGGGACGGCAAAAATAGGCGGTAAGCACTTTCCCACCAAAAAGTTTTCAAATAAAAAAAGCCTCTTTTTCAAGAGGCCTGAGAAAAATGATGGCGTGCTTAGTTTTTTGCTACATCAAATTTGCGGAAGATTGACCTGATACTATTACGGATCTCTTTACTGGTAAGATTCCGGCTGTTCACTTCGTCGGTCGTCCATCCTTGCCAGATCGTTTTATCGCTCTTTGAATCAATCAGGCTGATGGTGATGGTACCTTCTCTTACTTCACGCTCATCCCTGTCGTAACCGGCAAACCGCGATGGATAATACAACGAATTCCAACGGCGGCTATAGGGGTTATAAAAATAACGGGTGAACGGCTGGGTATAAACCGGGTTGTTTTGTTCTTTGATGGCCTTTTCCACCAGCACATCATACGTGAGCAAAACATCTGGCTTGGAAGATTGTTTCCAACCCGCTTTTGCCAACTCCTCGTTAACTGTTTCTTTGATCATTCTTTCGGTCAGATCAGAAACTTTTGTTTTTGCCGTATCATTTTGGCTTGCCTTTGTTTCAACCCAGGCAAATGTTTGGTAATTGTTTAAATCAACTGTTTTGTCTTTTTCCACGTGTGCCACGCTTGCACAACCTGCCAGTAACAGGCCTGAAAGAGCTGCCACACCGAAAATTTTCATCAATCTGCGCATTGTTTACTCCTTTGTTTTTGTTCCTTATAAACGTCAAAAACTATGCGTAGATTTCAAAAGAGATGTGAAAGTTGAGACCGTTAAAAACCCTTTGCAGGCAAAGGTTTCAGCAAATTATCAATCAAGGCCGACCTCGAAATGCTGCTCCGGAATTTCAACATCAGGAAAGCCTTTTTTTACCAGCCAGCGCTTGAAATCCTGTTGTACATCGTACTCACCATGCACCAGGAATAACTTTTTAATTTGCTGCTTGTTCTGGCAGGCCAGCCATTGGCTCAGATCTTCATAATCGCCGTGGGCACTCATGCTTTTAATCTGCCCTATTTCTGCATTCACTTCGTGTTGCACGCCAAAAATGCCGACCTCTTTTGCACCTGTCAGCAATCTTGCCCCCAATGAAGCCGGTTCGCAATAGCCAGTCATTAAAACGGCGTTGCGGCTATTCTCTACATTGTTGCTGATGTGGTGCTTCACTCTCCCGGCTTCTGCCATGCCGCTGGCTGAAATAATGACACAAGGCTCATTACGGTAATTCAGCAATTTCGACTCGTCCACATTTTCAATATACTTCAGCCCTTCAAAATGAAACGGATCATCGTCCGACTGCAGCACTTTCTGAATTGTTTTATTAAAGTACTGTGGGTATTTTTTCACCACCTCGGTGATGGAAGTACTCAACGGGCTGTCTAAAAAAATATCCACTTTTGGGAGCCTTTTTTCCAGGGATAGCTGGTTAAAGGCATATAAAACCTCCTGGGTCCTTCCCAAACTGAAGGCCGGTATAATCAGTTTTCCTTTTTTCTGCACACAGATGCGTTCAACCCACCCCAGAAAGTGATCAATGGTGGAATGAATATCCTCGTGCAGGCTGTTGCCGTAGGTGGATTCCATGATAACATAATCGGCCTGCGAAAAAACTTCCGGAGATTTTAGGATCACGTCGCGGTAGCGACCGACATCACCACTAAAACTGACCTGTGTTGTTTTGCCGTTCTCCGTAACCCGTACATGCACACAGGCGCTGCCGATAATATGGCCTGCATCCGTAAACATGGCTTCCACCCCATCCATTACGTTAAACCATTGGCTGTAATCCCGTGATTCAAACAACCCAAAGGAAGCTTCGGCATCTGCTTTTGTATAAAGTGGCTGCACCAGCGGTTTGCCCTGTGCCCTGCTACCTTTGTTGTGATATTTTGCATCACTTTCCTGTATCTGCGCTGAATCTTCCAATAGCAAAGCAGCCAGTTCCTGCGTAGCATCGGTACAAAATATTTTTCCTCTGAATCCATCTTTTGCCAGCTTCGGTATTAATCCGGAGTGATCGATGTGTGCATGGGAAAGGATCATGGCATCCACGTCAGATGGCTCGAAGCCAAAATCCCTGTTCAATGCATCAGTGTCTTTCCCCATACCCTGGAACATACCGCAATCAAGGAGAATCTTTTTTCCATTCTTAAGTGTCAGCAAATGTTTTGAGCCGGTAACCGTACGTGCCGCTCCGTGAAAAGCAATTTTCATTATTGTGAGTTTGCTGTTAAGTTAGGGGATAATCAGGTAGAAGATGAAGTACCACTCACAGGCACCTTCATCAAACCATTTCACGCGGGTAATTACCATTCAGTATTTTGAATGTAGATTTACAATTATGCTGAAAAAACTATCTGTTAGCTGCTTTTTCCTCCTCTGCATTTCGATGTCTTTTTGCCAAGACAAGTCTTTGAGTATAGGTATTAAAGTTCTCAATGAGATTGATCTTGATGGCGGCACCTTTTATCCTGGCGGTGGCGGACAGATCGTTTACAGAATGACTAAACATTCGGGGTTGGAAAGCGGACTGTATTATTCCAACCAAACAATGACATTTTATTTTGTTACCATCGGCCGCGAAACTTTTCATGCAGCGGTTGCCGAAAGCTGGCTGCGCTTACCGGTGCTCTATCGCTTTGATTCAAAATTCCTAAACTTTACCGTCGGTCCGCAGCTTGAATATTTTCTCGGATGGAAAAATAAACACAGCAATCCTTCGATCATTATCAATAATTATGCGCGGCCATCGGCAAGATTCGGGTTAACCAACAGTCTGTCAAAATCAATTGAGCTTTCGTCAAAATGGCTGCTGGAACCTGAAGCAAGACTGATTTTTTATCCGTCGAATGAGTACGGCACAATAGGTTTGAACATTGCCCTGCGAAAAATTTTATTTTAGCCCGAACGCAAACATGATCGAGTCTGGAAGCATTAGACGCTGGCATTTTTTTCTGAATATCTGCATAGCCTGTGTATGGTTCATCAATGGCTTCTGCTGTAAACTCCTGAATCTTGTACCCCGCCATCAACAAATTGTAGCCCATATACTGGGTGCTGATCATGCATCCATTCTCACCCGAACAATTGGTGTTTTGGAGGTCTTCATGGCGATTTGGGTTATCAGCAAAATACATTCGCGACTATGTACATTCGTTCAAATCGCATTAGTTGCTACAATGAACATCATCGAATACAACTTAGCTCTCGATCTTCTGCTCTTTGGCAGAATGAATATTCTTGTTGCGTCTGTATTCATTCTGATTGTGATTGTGAATGAATCACTTTACCAACGCACAAAAATCATCTCCTAACTTTATTCATCAAAACACCCAACCCTTGTTTCCCGTTTTAAAAGACCATCCATTTGCAGTAGAAGCCTTTTTCGAAAACTCACTGGTGCTACCGTATGCCGTTCCAAAAGAGCAGCTTATTTCATTGCTTCCCGAGTGCCTGCAACCAGACACATTTAGCGACAAATGGGGATTTGTAGCTGTAGCAATTGTAAAAATAAAAAACCTGCGGCCGAAAGGTTTTCCAGCCTTTATGGGAAATGATTTTATTCTAACCGGTTACCGCATTTTTGTGCGCTATACAACAGGCGGTGGAAAACGGTTAAGAGGTTTATATATTCTAAAGTCTGAAACAGATAAAAAGAGAATGGCTTTCTGGGGTAACATTTTCACCCATTATAATTATACAACCACGGATATCAAACTAACAACTGACCGAAATGGAATGAAAGTTTCATCGGAAAAATCAGACTTAGCCGTAGACATCAACGTACATAGCGCGGAAACACCATTGCCCAAACATTCACCTTTTAAAGATTGGAAAGAAGCAAGACGGTTTGCCGGCCCGCTGCCATTTACCTTCACCTACAACAAAGGTGAAAAGGAAGTTTTAATAATAGAAGGCGTTCGTGAAAACTGGGCACCTAAACCTGTAGAAGTAATAAACGAACATGTTGGCTTTATCAGGCAGTTGGAATTTAAAGATGCGGTGTTGGCCAATGCCTTCCTCATTCAGAACATCCCTTATTACTGGAAAAAAGGAAAGAAAGAAATATGGAAGCCGTAAACAGGAAGCCTTTCCAGGGCATCATAAATATTATCCGGTTTAACTGGCATTTCTATTTTATTGCCTTGCTTGTTCTTGTCTCATTACACCTGAGCAAGGGCTTACTTGCTGATGGCTTTCACCCGGCAATAGCCATTACCGGCCTTCTTCTTATCGTAAGTATCATTGTTTCTTTGCTCGTTTCGTTTTATGTGTACGATGTTTCTGATTTGTACAAACTTGATTGGTTACAACTCACAGCTTTGACTGATGCCTGCCTAGTTAACATCCATGCAGGTTTTGACGAAACCAGTTCACTTCTTTCAGAAAAATACCCGCAAGCCACGCTTGTTGTTTTTGACTTTTATGATCCGGAAAGACATACCGAGATTTCCATCAGGAGAGCCAGGAAGCTATATTCTCCTTACCCCGGCACAGCTGAAATTACAACGACGAATGTGCCCTTGCAAGGCAAATCTGCGGACACTATTTTCTGCATTTTATCGGCACATGAAATCAGAAATTCCGATGAACGAACTGTATTCTTTTTGCAACTACGCAATAGTTTGAAAAAAGACGGAAGAATTATAGTTGTAGAGCACCTGCGCGATGCCGCTAATCTTTTTGCATACAACATTGGCTTCTTACACTTTCATTCCAAAAAAGAATGGCAAAGTACATTTGCCAAGGCTGGACTGACAATTGAAAAAAAACGAAAGATAACACCATTCATTACTGCGTTTACCCTTCAAAAAAATGGAACTTCATCTTAGAATTGCCGGCGGCATTATGATCTTTCTTGCTTTCCTTCATTTTATTTTTCCAAAACATTTCAAATGGAAGAATGAGCTGAATGCCTTAAGCCTGGTTAACAGGCAACTGATGTATGTACACACATTCTTTATTGCGTTGGTTGTATTACTGATGGGTGTCTTTTGTATTTATTCGGCTGATGACCTGGTGAAAACTTCGTTGGGGAAGCAACTGTGTTTTGGGCTGTTTATTTTCTGGGGTGTCCGGCTGGTTTTTCAATTCTTTGTATACTCATCCGAGCTATGGAAAGGCAAACGGTTCGAAACCTGGGTGCATGTGCTTTTTTCGGTGCTTTGGAGCTATTTCACCTTAGTTTTCCTGCTTATCTATCTTCAATAAGACCTCAAAACTCGTAACCCGCCTTCACTTCCGGGTAACTCAGCTTAGCACTCTGCCTTTTTTCATTTACGGTTACATGCATAATGTTAATCTGTTCCTTCGTAAGGTCGTAGAGAAGGTTATTGGTAATGTCCAGTTTGCGCACAGATGAAATGTTTGTGACTTCGAAATAACAATACACCGATTCTTTTTCTTTTTCAAAGCCGACATAATTCAGTTGGAGAGCTTTACCATC
>DASVSM010000485.1:0-3130 GCA_036388115.1 Flavisolibacter sp. | reverse complement strand
AAGAACGATAGCCCACAGAATGCCAGTCAATACGTTTTTTGCTTGCGAAGCTTCTATTTTCTTTCCTATAATAAATGGCAGCACCACCAGTATTGGCATTAGCAAAATAATAATTGTAGTAACTGTCATTTTTGCTTGGCTATTTTCTAATGTATCGTTTATTAGCCGTCTATCTGTATGTGCTTATAAAACCTATTTCGTTGAAAATTTATAAACCGTAGTGTGCCGGTAGGTTTCTCCCGGCTTCAAAATCGTATTCGGAAAAGAGGGCTGGTTGGGCGAATCAGGAAAATGCTGTGTTTCCAGGCAAAGCGCCGCATGTTTGGGATAGCGCTGTCCGCCTTTTGTATTGGTTAAGGTACCGTCCAAAAAGTTGCCGGAATAAAATTGTAGTCCGGGTTCGGTGGTCAGTACTTCCATGAAGCGACCACTGTTTGGCTCATACAGGCCAGCTACTCTTTCCAGGTTGTTGCCGCTTTTGTTTAGCACCCAGTTATGGTCATAGCCGCCTTCTACTTTTTGAATATCTCTGCCCACTGCTTTGGCTGTTGTAAAATCCATCGGGCCGCCTTTTACGTCTTCAATCTTTCCTGTGGGAATCAGTTGTGCGTTGACCGGCGTAAACTTGTCTGCCGCAATTTCCAACTGGTGGTTTAAGATCGTTGAATCCGCACCGGCGGATAGATTGAAATAACAATGACTCGTCAGGTTCACCGGTGTGGCTTTGTCAGTTGTGGCCGTGTAATCTATTTTTAACCCATTATCAGGAGTAAGCGTATAAACGACCTGTATATTCAATTTACCCGGATAACCTTCTTCTCCTTCTTTACTTACATAATTTAACTGCAGGCTGCTGTCGGAAAGTTTTTTACCGGTCCATACTACTTTATCGTAACCTTTATTTCCGCCGTGCAAACTGTTGCCGTTGTTATTGCCAGCTAAAGTATATGCCTGGCCATCCAGTGTAAACTTGCCTGCGGCAATACGGTTACCGTAACGGCCGATCAGCGCATTGAAATAAGGATTGCCTTTTTGCAGATAGCCGGTTAACGAATCGTAGCCAAGCACTACGTCACCCATTTTGCCGCTTTTGTCCGGCGTGATAAGTTTTGTGACAGTGCCACCATAGTTGATGATGGAAACCTGCATGCCGGAAGGATTCGTGATGGTATACTCAGTGATCTCTTTTGCTTCGGTATTTCCGTAAGGCCGTTCGGTAAAGCTGTACTTTTTCGTAAAATCGTTTTGTTCCATGGTAGTCGTGTTTTTGCTTTCGTTACAGGCAAAGATGGAAAAAGCAGTAGCGGCAAGTAAAAAGAATTTTTTCATATAACAAGGTTTATTGTCCGTAATAAGAATGAGGTCCGTGTTTTCGTTCAAAATGTTTTTTAATAAGGGCGTCCTTCAGTCTTGGAGCCGCGGGGTTGATGCGTTCCGTTAACTGGGCCATGTGTGCGATGCTTTCTAACACAGCACTGTTGTACACTGCTTTCTCTGGTGTTTTCCCCCAGGTAAAGGGTGCATGGTTTCCAACGAGCATCATTTCCACTTCTTTGTAGTCAAGGTTTCTTTCTTTGAACAGGTTCAGTATCTGAAAGCCTGTTTCATATTCGTAATCGCCTTCAATCATCTTGTCGTCCATTGGCGGTGCGCAGGGAATGTCAACCGTGTTGTGGTCGGCATGGGTGGTGCCAAAGATGGGTATGTCGCGTTGCGACTGTGCCCATGCTGTGGCATAGGTAGAATGTGTGTGCACAATGCCGCCAATGCCTTCCCAGTTTTTATAAAGGACCGCATGTGTTTTTGTGTCGGATGAGGGCCGTAAAACACCTTCCACCGTGTTGCCGTCGAAATCAACAATCACCATTTTTCTGGGTGAAAGATCTTCATACGGAATACCGCTTGGTTTAATGGCGAAAACGCCGGCTGCCCGGTCCACCGCACTCACGTTTCCAAAGGTGAACAACACCAACCCCAGTTTCGGTAGTTGCATGTTGGCCTCGTGTGCCTGTTCTCTGATATGATCGTATTTGCTCATAGTGTATAAGGGAATGAGTAATGAGGAATTAGTAGTCGATGAGGAGAAACTGTAAGTAACTCATCACTGATTATTCATCACTCATTTTTTTGTTCAATGAATGTTCCTAATTGTTTGTATTGCTCATACCGTTTTTGATAATACGCCACGTTCTTTTGCTGCGGTTGATATTCCGCGTCAAAGCCCTGTCCCATGGCTTCCATGGCATCTTCCACTTTTTGGTAAACGCCTGCCGCTGTTGCTGCAAACATAGCCGCACCAATGGCACAGGTTTGTTCTGATTTATGAATGCGGATCGGCATGTTCATCACGTCGGCCATTACCTGCATAATGTAAGGCGATTTTTTTGCCACACCGCCCAGGCCAATCAGGCCCCTGATGGTAACACCTTGCTCGTTAAAACGATCAACAATTGCCTTCGCACCAAAGCAGGTAGCTTCTACCAGTGCTTTAAAAATACGGGGCGCATCAGAGCCAAGGTTAAGGTTAATGAGAGCACCTTTTAATAGCTGGTTCGCATCCGGCGTTCTTCTTCCGTTGAGCCAGTCAACCCCTAATTCGTCTTTTTCATTCAGCGGGAGTGCGGCCGCTTCTGCCGAAAGATCGGCAATGAGTCTTGAAGAAATTTCTTCCCTTAATTTTTCGTCACTGATGTATTTCAACGGATAGCTCAAAAGATTTTTAAACCAGGCATACACATCGCCGAAGGCACTTTGCCCGGCTTCCATGCCAATCATGGAGGGGATGACCGAGCCGGGCACCTGTCCGCAAATGCCACGCACAAGGGTATCATTCACTTCATTAGCAGGGGCCACTAACATATCACAGGTAGAGGTGCCCATGACTTTACTCAGATGATACGGTTCAATTTGTCCGCCTACAGCGCCCATGTGCGCATCGAAGGCACCTACACCAATCACCACGTCTTCGGGCAATCCCAAACGTTCCGCCCAAGCTGGGCTGATGGTTCCCGCGGGCTGATCGGAAGTGTATGTTTTTGTAAACAGTTTTTGTGTAAATCCTTTCAGCAATGGGTCCAGTTGCGCAAAGAAATCATCCGACGGCAAACCACCGAAGGCTTCTGCCCATAAG
>DASVSM010000484.1:0-4514 GCA_036388115.1 Flavisolibacter sp. | reverse complement strand
TTCGCAGCGTCACCTCAAAAAAGCTCTCCGCCAGTTTCAGGATGATGTTTCCGGTAAAACCATCACAAACAATCACATCGGCTTTATCAATAAACACATCTCTTCCTTCTACGTTACCTACAAAATTGATGTGCTTATTTTCCTTTAGGAGAGGATAGGTGGCCTGCGCCAATAGGTTGCCTTTGCCTTCTTCCTCACCGATGTTCATCAGGGCAACACGTGGGTTGTCAACTCCCAGGATGTTTTGCGCATACACGCTTCCCATAATGGCAAACTGGTTCAGTTGTTCCGGTTTGCAGTCCGAGTTTAATCCAACATCCAGGATCAAACCCGTCTGGCCATTCTCTTTGGGAACAATCGTAGAAATGGTGGGACGCAACACGCCTTCAATGGTCTTTAAAAAATACAAGGAACCAACCAGCATGGCACCAGTATTTCCGGCACTGATAAAGGCATCTGTTTTTCCTGAAGCCAGTGCGCCAAAACCAACAGCGATAGAAGACTGTTGCTTTTCTTTTAAGGCTTTTGTTGGGTGTTCGTGCATGCCAATCAGCTGCGGCGCATGCACAACAGTATAAGACCCTTGCGGGAGAGCATGCTCAGTAAGCACGGGATTAATCTTTTCCTGGTCACCAATCAACACCAAGTGCACAGCCTTTGTTGCTTCACCCAAATAATCCTTAATGCCTTTGATTGCTTCGAGGGGTGCGTAATCACCGCCCATCAGGTCAATGCCTATCTTCATATTGTCCCAAAAATAAAAAATCCATTCACCCGCCGGTCAGGGGGAAAATGGATGGTGCAAAAATCTTTTTGCTTACTTCTTGATTGGTGAGGTCTCTGCAACTACTTGTCCTTTGTAGTACAGTTTACCTTCGCTCACATGGGCACGGTGACGAACATGCAGTTCTCCGGTTGCCTTATCAGTAGAAAGCGTAGCCGCTACAGCTTTGTAGTGTGTTCTGCGCTTTGCGCTTCTTTGTTGCGAATGTCTGCGTTTGGGATTTGGCATAACTCAGTTATTTTAAATCTTGTTATTTATTGTTGTTTCTCTCCGCACTAAAAAGTAGCAAAGAATATTTTTATGTACTTGGCAACAGAATATCTATGAAGCTTTTGTTGCGTCGCACTCTTGTACGTTCGGTAATTCTCTTGTGCGTTCTTGAACTTTCTCAATTAGCTAATCGTCACATGAGCTAATTATCCTCCAGATCCTTAAACTTTTCCAATCCTTTCCACAATGGATTTTGTTTTTCGTCATCTCCCTGCCTCATTTTCATCAGTGCTTCCCTTGCTGCTGCGTTACAGTACGGGCCATCCATGTCTTCAAACTCACATTCCTTTTGTGTGGGTACACTCAGGTTGATGAATTCGTAGATCATTGGCGCTACCGACAAATGGCTTTCGCCGCGGGAGATGTAAAAAACATCCGGATCTTCCTCCGATTCATTCATCTCCTCCGGGTTTTCTACTGCCTTTACCGTTACGGTAAAGTCTTCAAATAACGCTAGTGGAAGATCGGAACTGCAACGGTCGCAAATCACACGGAGGGTACCGCCAACCTGGAAGCGCAACATCATAAAATTTGTTGTCTTTTCCAACAGCAGCTTTACCGTGGCTTTGCAGTCGCGGAAGTCCTGTTCACCGTATTCTTCAAAGAACCTGTCTGTGATCTCATAATTAAATTCATGAACCCCCGGCTTCAGACCCACAAAAGCAATCTCGTATTCCCGCCTGCTGCTCATGACTTCAATTTAAGAGTTTGCGAAGGTAAAGGAAAACGCCTGAAATAGCCTATTTTGAGCGAAGATTTTAACGAATATCCTGGCAAATCTATGCTCAAAAGCCTCTTCCGTGACCGATACCTGCTTCTTTTGCTCATCATCTCCATTTTTATCAGGCTTTTTTCTTTGCGGGAGCACTGGGTGGAAAAGTATTATACATTCGGAATCTATCCCCTTGTCTCTAAAACACTCCGCAGCATTTTTGGCTGGATTCCGTTCAGCATGGGTGACTTGCTTTATATAGCTGCCTTTGTTTGGCTGGTATTAAAAACATGGAAACTATTACGACTTCTTAAAAGACGGCAGGCCAGGTCTTATTTGTCCTGGATACTTTTCCGGAAATACCTGAAACTGGGTTTGCTGGTTTACATCGTGTTCAGTTTGTTCTGGGGACTAAACTATTTCCGCCAGGGAATTGAAAAGCAATTAGGGCTGGAATTGGAACCCTATTCTGTGAAGGATCTTTTTGAACTAACCACTGTTTTGCAGCAACGGCTGAACGATTATGCGGAGAGAGTAGATTCTGTTCAGCGCCTTGTATACGATCAAAACAATTTTCTTTTTGAAAAAGGTTCCGCTGCCTATCACAACTTTCATCAAACCTTTCCTTACCTGTTGTACACCCAGGCCTCTATTAAACCGTCTCTGTTTACTCCGGTGGGGCACTGGTTTGGTTTTACGGGATATTACAATCCTTTCTCTGCCGAAGCGCAGCTAAAAACAACCATTCCCGTTTTTCTAAAGCCTTTTGTTGTTACTCACGAAATAGCCCACCAGTTGGGATATGCCAAAGAAAACGAAGCCAGTTTTGTAGCTTACTTAGCTTGTAAGCAGTCAACCGACATTAACTTTCTTTATTCTGTTTACTTTGAAATGTACCGTGATGCCCTGTTTGAGTGCAGACTGACGCCGAACAAAGAACTCACAGAGGCCATCAGCAAGAATATTCACGCCAGGGTAAAGTGGGATATCAGGGACCTGCGTTTGTACCTGCTCAGCAACCAGAACTTTATTGAGCCTTTTATGACGGGTGCCTACGACCGCTACCTGAAGCTTAATAACCAGCCAAAAGGCAGGGCCACTTATAATGAAGTCATTGCTTATTTGATTGCTTACATGAAAAAATTTGGCAAAGAATCGATCTAAAGACTGGTTTTTTTGTTTAACGATGTATGAAGAATTGGACGAAGTTGACAATCAGTATTGCCGCACCGCTGGCTGTTGGTGCGATTGCAGGGCTTTTTACGCGGCCAGAAATTACGGGTTGGTATCAAACTATCGAAAAGCCATCCTGGCAGCCACCTAACTGGGTTTTCGGTCCTGTGTGGACGATGTTGTATATTTTGATGGGAATTTCGCTGTTCCTGGTCTGGAAAAGCAATGCACCTGCCAATAAAAAGAGGGCAGCGGTTATCCTCTGGATCGTGCAGCTTGTATTCAACTTTTTTTGGTCCTACATCTTTTTCAGGCAACACCAGATCGATTGGGCGCTGGCAGAGATCATTGTGTTGTGGTTCTTTATTCTGCTGACTATTTTTTCGTTTGCCCGCATCAGCAGGCTGGCTGCCTGGTTGCTGGTTCCGTATATCAGCTGGGTAAGCTTTGCCGGCATCCTGACGTATACAATCTATCAATTGAATTAAGTGTAAAAAAAAGACTGAAGCAGCTATTTACCCCATTCCCAAAGTCCCCACTTCAATTCGTCGGGAAGCCTGGTGCCGTTTTGCCTGAGGGTAAGAAGAATATTTCCACGATGGTGTGATTCGTGCGAAATGAGATAGGAAACAAAAGGAATAAGGCCGGATTTGAAAGAAGAAAGTTTGCCTTCTTTTTCCCAACTGATGTGAATCACTTCTTCAATTTTCCCGGCTGATCTTGAAAAGGCTTCTGTAAGCTGCCTGGTACTTTGAAGTGTAGCCTTGTCAATCAAAAGATTCTTATCGTAGACCGCTTTCGCCACAAACTCCGTCCATGTTATCCGCGTATTGTGCAGGTGAACAAGTTGTTCGCCGATGGTTCGCCCTTTGGCGGCTGGCTTTACCAGCAGCAAAGTTTCATCAAGGTATTGTAACAGCAGGAGGTTATTGTTGTTGTGGAGGCTCCATGCTCTGAGCAACCCTTCTTTCATGGCAGTTGGTTTTGGAAAGGGCAAAAAAATCCCCCGCTTTTGCGGGGGAAGTAAATTTATTTAGAGGCCTTTTTTGCCGGTTTGGCTTTCGCTTTTGTTTTAATGTTGGCGTTCACTGCCGTAACAGAAGGAGCCGGGATTTCCTTTTTGGAAGCTACTTCTGTGCTGGCTGCATCTACTACTTCGCCACTGATCATCACTACTTTCTGGTCGGCAACACCGGCCAGCTTAACAGTAACGGGCTTGTCAAAACGACCGGAAGCAGCCGCATTATAACCCACTTTCAATTTAGCGGAACCTCCAGCGGGAATTGGCTCTTTTGAATATTCCGGAGTTGTACAACCGCAACCGGCGGTAGCGGATTCAATTACAATCGGCTTATCCGATGTATTGGTGATGGTGAAAAAGGTTGTCACCGGGGCGCCTTGTTTAATTTTTCCGAAATCATATTTTTCGGTGCTAAACTTAGCAACTTCATCAATTTTTTGTTGTGCCATGGCACTGATGCCTGTAATGGCCGCTACGGCAAGGAAAAGTAATTTTTTCATTTTATTGCATTGTTTGTTTTAAAAAGTTGATGGATGCATTGGAAGGAGCAGATC
>DASVSM010000483.1:0-3738 GCA_036388115.1 Flavisolibacter sp. | reverse complement strand
GCCATTAATGGTATGGCTTCAATGATCTGTTGTTCGGCTGAATACAGGTCTTCGATTTCGTGATCGAGTAAATTTCGGAGATTGACAAGTGTTGCCATAATTGTTTTTTGGAAGTGATAAAACAATCATGCCTTGCTGTGTAATGATAAAGAAATGTAGATTTTAGCTTGTATTGATAAACGAAGCATCTAAACGGTTTTAGTTCTATTCAATTATAAATGGGGGAGTTGAATAATGAGATGTTATTTGCGATAGCCATTCTTTCGTTCTGGAGAAACGTTTCGTGTATAGAAGAAGAGTTGCGGTTATGAACAGCGTTCCAGCGAAACGCCTGGCTTTATGCGCTACGCATACACGAAGCGTTCCGCTGGAACGCAGATAACGCTAATGACATTGACTACCCACGAAACGTTCCTACGGAACGAAGGCTACTAATTGCCCCAAAATCGAAAGAGTTTACCAAATTAATTTTTACACCGGGAAGAAGTTAGAAGTTAATCTACACCGCATCCGACAACGACGTAAAATTAAAGTCCCTGATCTTCATCGGTGGAATCATACTATTGTTGATGCGCACCGGTCTACCCGCAGCTTCCAGGTTGGCCAGCATGTTCGCGGGGCTCTCGTTGAAACGGAAATTTTTAATGGCGTGTTTTACTTCTCCTTTCTCAATTAAAAACGTTCCATCCCTGGTTAAGCCGGTGTAAACAAGTGTTTGTGGGTCTACCAGGCGTATGTAATAAAATCGGGTAACCAAAATACCTTTGTCTGTTCCTCTGACCAAATCTTGCAGGGTTTGATCAGTGCCTTGCACCATAAAACCGGCAGGTGGTGGAATAGCATCAACTTTTTTCTGAGCTGCCCAGTACCTTGTATAAGGGAGGGCCTTCAACACGCCTTTATCTACCCAGGTAACACTGCTCCGCGGACGACCGTCGGGAGCAAAAGGGCCCGACGGATTTTCTGCATTGAAGGGATCAGAAATGATGGTCACTTTCTCATTGAACAACTGGTCGCCAATGCGGTTGCCCGACCCTCTTTTCCCAAAATAGCTTCTTCCCTCATCGGCACTGCGGGCATCCATTGCATTCACTAAAAGGGAGATAAGATCATAGGCAGCCTGCGGCTCTAAAATGACTGTAAACTTTTCCGGTTTTACTTCCTTTGCTTCTTTGGAAGCAACCGCTTTTTTAATGGCTACTTCTGTGGCACTTTTTGTGTCAAGCTTTGTTGCATCGGTAAAATAACTCACACCATAACCCGACCCTTTCTCATCGGCGGTTCTTGCTGTAACCGTAAATTCTCCGCCGGTTGATTGGTTATAGCCAAACAAGCCCTTGCTGTTGCCAATGGCTAAAAAACCGGTAGTGTCTTCCAGGTAACCGGCTGCCGTGGTTTTGGTAGCCATGCAGGCCTGTATGCTTGCCAGCGCAGATTCTACCCTGGCAACGGGATCAATGCGGGCTGTGTTCTCTGAATAATTAAGAGCCTGTCCATATTGTTGCGGGCCAAGTGCCGGCAGGTATTCAGGGTTCTCCGGCGCCAGCTTTGCAATTTCTTCGGAACGGCGCACCATTTTCTCCAGTGATGCATCGTCAAATTCGTTTCCCGTTGCTGTGCCGGAACGTTTGCCGGAAAAAGAGGTAACAGATACCGAAAGATTATCTGTTTCGCCATTGGTAGAAACCGTGTTCCGTGCATAGCGGATATTACCCGTGCGGCCGCCAATAAGCGTTACGCTGATCTCGTCGGCTTTGGAATAAGATAGTATTTTATCGATCAGCTTTTTTGCTTCCTGTTCGTTGAGCATTGACATAAATGAGAATTGGTTTACGCAGATTTTGCAGAATTGGTGTTTAGAACGGTGATCTTGTTGAAACGGCTGGTGCAGCATCCATGCGATACGGCGCTTACCTGGCCGGGTTGTCCCTTGCCATCGAAGAAGGTGCCGAAGGAACGATAGTCTCTTTCATCGCAGATCTGCACGCATTGGTTCCAGAAGTATTGCGTGTTACTTTGGTAGGCCACATCGTCCAGCATGCCTGTGATCTTACCGCCTTCGATTTCGTAGAACACCTGTCCGCCGAACTGGAAGTTGTACCGCTGCTGGTCGATGGAGTAGGAGCCACGTCCCAAAATATAAATGCCTTTGTCTACACCTTTGATCATGTCATCTACACTTAGCTGCTCTCTTCCCGGACGTAACGATACATTGGGCATCCGCTGAAACTGCACATTACCCCAATTATCGGCATGCGAACAACCATGCGATTCTTTCTGTCCCAGCATGTGCACCTGGTCCCTGGTGGCCTGGTAATTTACAAGCACGCCATTCTTCACCAGGTCCCATTGTTTTGCCGGTACACCTTCATCATCATAGCCAACAGTATTTAAAAAATAAGGTTGCGTTCTGTCGGCAAAGAAGTTAACGATCTTACTGCCGTAATTGAACTTGTTTGTTTTCCATTTGTCCAGCGTGGCGAATGATGTTCCTGCAGAATTGGCTTCGTAACCTAACACACGATCCAGTTCTAATGGATGGCCAACAGATTCATGAATCGTCAATCCTAAATGGTTCGGATCAAGAACAAGATCATAATCTCCCGGCGACACCGATTTGGCGGTGTGCTTTGCTTTGGCCTGTTGCGCGGCTTGCACCGCATCTTCCACCATATCATAGGCATAGCGGTAAAGAACCAATCCCATTGGACCAGCTACTTTTTCAGATGCTATCGGCGTGAGGTATTCGTAGCCCATCCCCATCGGTGCACTTAATGCATCTCTGGTTTTGAATTTGCCCGTTGCCTTATCAACTACAGTAACAGAGAAGTTTGGCCACAGGCGATGAATATCCTGGTCGATGTACGATCCATCGGTAGAGGCAAAATATTTTTGTTCGTTTACAAAGTAGAGAGCAGAGTTGATGAACGTGGCGCCAGCCTTCATCGCTTCGGCATTCACTTTCATCAGCAGGTCTACTTTTTCTTTTACCGGGATGGTAAACGCATTGACCTGTATCGGTGTTTTCCACGAACGTTCGCCAAGGCCTTTTTGCGGCGCCAGCTTCACCGGCTCGCGTTGTAGTTTGGAATTTGCTTTTGCCAGGGCTACGGCTCTTGCCGCACATTTCACCATGCCTTCTTTGGTCACTTCGTTGGTAGCCGCAAAACCCCAGGTGCCGTTCACGATCACCCGGATGCCGACACCGTATGATTCATTGGCCGCAATGTTTTGTATCCTGGCTTCCCTGGCCATGATCGATTGCGTGAGGTAACGGCCAATGCGTACATCAGCATACGATGCGCCGGTTCGTTTGGCCTCATTCAACGCTGCATCGGCCAGTTCTTTTTTCGCCTTTGTGTCAATGCCCTTGTTCAGGAACTGTGAGGCATCAACCGGCTTACTGAATAAGTAATCGGGTATCATGAGTGCGCCAAGACCCATGGCCGTCATCTGCAGAAAATCTTTCCGTTTCAAATCAGCAATTTTTGGGTGTGTAAGATGATTTTAAAAGCGGCTTCAAGCTACGAAAAAGCAGGACAGGAAATTGCAATTTTTACAACTGGAAAGAATGCGCATAAAATACACTTCTCGTCTATTATATTTCGATTGTGTTCTTCTAATTTATTTGCATCCGTTGCACAATGCACTTGCTATAATCCATAACTAAACCCAATTTTAAAACTATTTGTTTTAATAGCTGGTGCATTTACTTCATCCAGATTCATAACCGTTGCT
>DASVSM010000482.1:0-2739 GCA_036388115.1 Flavisolibacter sp. | reverse complement strand
ATGAGGGCCTCCTGAAATCAAATGCCTTTGCATAATCCCTGCGATTTTGTACCGAGTCTTCTTTATAGTTGCGGGTTTTGATCCTCACCTCTTTCATGACATTGGCCTTCAGGCGAAGAGCAATGTCAAACTGGTTTACATCGGCAATCTTCAGCACGGGGTACTTCGGTGTGGACTTACCTAAAAATGAAAACCAGATGGAATCTTTTTCGCCAACCTCAATAACATAACGGCCCAGGGTATCGGTTAAGCTTATTTCACCGGCAGTACTCTGTACCGTCACCGATTCGATAGGATAACTGCGGGAGCTGTCAAGCACATAGCCTTTCACCTTATACTGTGCAGTACTCCTGCCTGCTGATACAAGAAGAATAAAAAATAGAATGCTGATATAACGGACGGCTGGCTTCACTAGTGGAAAAGCAAGTAACGAAACAAATTCTAAATGGTATGGTAAAAGAAGGGAATGACAAAGAGAGGAACAGGGAATAGTGAAGCAAGAAGTGAGAGACGCCTCACCAAGGGACTTCCTTCATCATTCTTCTGATCCTTGTTCTCCTGTTCATCTGTTCCCAAACACCTTTTCCCACAGGATGGGAATGCGTTTCATCCACACCAGTTCTTTCTTTTTGGTCAGGGCATCTTCTGCCGGAGAGCCAAAGTATTTTTTGCCGCCTTCAAGACTGGCCGGAACGCCGCTTTGTGCATAGATCTCGGCACCCTTGCCGATGGTTAACGTTTTACTGACACCTACCTGTCCCCACAGGATCACTTCATCTTCGATGATGGTTGCACCGGCAATGCCTGCCTGCGCCGCAAACAGGCAATTCCTGCCAACAGTCGTATCATGGCCTATATGAACAAGGTTGTCAATCTTTGTACCGGCGCCAATTAATGTGTCACCACTAACACCACGGTCGATGGTGCAGTTAGCACCGATCTCTACATCGTCTTCAACAACCACCCTGCCGCCACTTAGCATTTTTTTGTAGTGAACCTCGCGGCTTGTTTTCTTGTTGTAATAAAATGCATCGCTGCCTATCACGGTGCCGCTCTGAATGATCACATTGTTTCCAATAACACAGTGGTCCATGATGACAACGTTGGGATAAATGATCGTGTTCTTTCCAACTGCCACATGATTGCCAACAACGGCACCGGGCATCACCACCGTTCCTTCGCCGATAGTGGCCGTATCACTGACCATTTTGGTAAGTGGGGTAAATGGCCGGTAATGGCTAACGATCTTTTGATACGCTTCAAAAGGTTCATCAACCAGCAACAACGATTTATGAGAGGGGAAATTTGTTTCCCGGTTAATAATGATATAGGTAGCTGCAGAGGTGATACATTTCTGATAATACTTCGGGTGGTCGACAAACACCAGGTCACCTTCTTCAACTTTATGAATCTCGTTGATACCGGTTGCATCTCCATTGCTGTTTCCAATAATACGGGCATTAATTAAGCGGGCAATCTCTGTTAGGGGAACCTTTTTTTCAAAGCGCATCGAAAAAATTTTTTCAAAGGTATGTTCCATTTAAGAATTGAAATTCCCGGTGCAGCATCGTGCATTGATGGATGCAATCGGTTCGACGAATCGTTGCAAATGTTGATGAATGCTGCGTTTCAACCAATCTATAAAACGTGCAAACAACAGACGAAACGAAGCAGGTATGTTTCATCAATAGTAGAATGCAGCGTTTCAATTCACAACACCGCTAAAAAATGTGAATAAAAATTGTATGAAAATTTTTTCGTTAGCAAAAAATCTTTTTAATATTGTGATGGGAAATTTGTTTTCCCTTACTTACTAACCCATCTACATATTAAGCCTTCCGCAAAACGGAGGGCTTTTTGTTTGCGGTATCTTTACAAAGATCGGTACTGCTAAAAGCAATACATTTAATCTTACAACTTAAAAATCTGTACATGTTAAAATCAATGACCGGCTTCGGAAGAGCAGAGCAGAATGTAGGCGATAAGACATTTCTGGTCGATATTAAATCGCTCAACGGAAAACAATTTGAGCTGCAGTTAAAAATGCCGGCATTTCTGAAACCATTTGAATTTGATATTCGTAAAATCCTTTCTGAAAAACTGGGAAGAGGTTCAGTGGATTGTACCATTAACCTGAAGGAAACAGGCAGTGCAAAGCCCGTGACCATCAACACTGATCTGGCTAAAGCTTATTTCCAGCCCCTGGAGGCCCTGTCAAAAGAACTGAATTTAGATACCTCTACGTTGTTAAGCACCATCATTAAGCTACCGGAAGTCATCACACCAACCGGTGAAACGTTGACCGACGACGAGTGGCAAAATTTCACTGCTATTATCCAGGCCGCTATCGACAACTTAAACAATCATCGCATGGAAGAAGGCAAATCGTTGAAAGGGGATCTGGAATTGCGCATTGCCAACATCTTAAAACAACAGGAAGAAGTAGCAAGGTTAGAACCACTGCGCCAGGTAAAGATCAGGGAAGGCATCAAACGGCTGCTGGAAGAAAACGTTGGCAAAGAAAATTACGACGGCAACCGGCTGGAACAGGAACTGGTTTATTACATTGAAAAAATTGACATCACCGAAGAACAGGTGCGATTAAAAAATCACTGCGAGTACTTTACTGCCATCCTGAATGAACCCGAAGAAAGCAAAGGCAAGAAACTGTCTTTTGTTCTCCAGGAAATTGGCCGCGAAATAAATACCACCGGCGCCAAAGCGTACGATTCTACCATT
>DASVSM010000481.1:0-2827 GCA_036388115.1 Flavisolibacter sp. | reverse complement strand
CCGGAGCTTTTGATTTAATTGGTTACAATTACCACCACGAAGACTGGGCACCGTTTCACCAGCGGTGGCCGGGTAAAAAACTGATCATCACAGAAAGCACATCGGCCCTGCAAACCCGTGGTCATTACGACCTGGTAAATTTCGATACCATCCGGCGGTGGCCGAAGCGTTGGGATCTTCCTTTCGAAAACCCGGCCGGCGGCTACACCGTTTCGGCGTACGACCATGTATCTGCTCCCTGGGGTTCAACGCATGAAGAAAGCATCAAAGAATTAAAGAAGAGCGAACACGTTTCCGGCATGTACATCTGGACAGGCTTCGATTACCTTGGCGAACCAACGCCATACCCGTGGCCAGCCCGCAGCTCTTACTTCGGCATCATTGATTTAGCCGGCTTTCCAAAAGATGTTTATTATCTCTATCAAAGTGAGTTTACAACCAAACCTGTTCTGCACCTTTACCCGCACTGGAACTGGAAAGGCGGAGACACGGTTGACGTCGTTTCTTACTACAATAATGCAGACGAAGTGGAACTTTTTCTCAATGGAAAATCCGTAGGAAGGCGAAGTAAAAAAGAGGATGACCTTCACGTAAAATGGCGGCTGCCTTTTTCTCCCGGAACAGTGAAAGCAGTATCAAAAAAAGGCGGCAAAATTGTTCTGTCGAAAGAAATAAAAACAGCCGGTGCGCCAGCGAAGATTATTTTGAAAGCAGATAGAAGTTTAATTAAAGGCGATGGAAAAGATCTTTCCTTCATCACCGCCACTATTGTTGATAAAGATGGCAACACGGTGCCAACGGCCAATAATCTTATTCAATACAAGATCACCGGCGAAGGCTTTATAGCGGGTGTGGATAGTGGTGACCCGGTAACCCATGAATCATTTAAAGGAGATAAGCATACAGCATTGAATGGCTTAGCCCTGGCTATCATTCAATCCAATGGAAAGAAAGGCGCTATCAGGTTAACCGCATCCGCAGAAGGCCTGCAAACGTCAACCGTAACAATCGAAGCAAAATAGGACTTGTTTGCACCGTGCAGGCAGCAGTTTTGCTTTGCGTTTTAGCATAATTTGAAATTGAAAACATGACCATGAAACATCTCAGTAAAATCATTTTATTCGTGATTGGCTTTTCAGTAATGACGGGGAAAGGCTACGCTCAAAAGCCAGCCTTAACAAACCCCAAAGCCACAAAAGAAGCCAAAGCATTATTCGCCTATCTCAACGACATGTATGGCAAGAAAATCCTGTCCGGGCAAATGTGGGCAAGCTGGGGCTACGATGAATTGAAGTACCTCAAAGATTCTACCGGCAAGCAGCCTGCGCTCCGCGGCATGGACTTCATCAACAGCCGCGACAACGAGGCCGAGGTACGGCACGCCATTGAGTGGTGGAAGGGCGGCGGCATCCCCACCATCATGTGGCACTGGGGCGCACCGGCCGTAGGCGAAGGTTACGAGAACAGCAAAAAGCCCGTAAGCATAGACAGCATCTTCATGGAAGGCACGCCGCAAAACCTTTCGTTTTGGAAAGAACTGAAGGCAAAAGCTGACCTGCTGGAACGTATCAAAAAAGAGAACGTGCCTGTGTTGTGGCGTCCCTTTCATGAGCTAAACGGCAACTGGTTTTGGTGGGGAAAAGAAGGTCCTGAAAAGTTTAAAAAACTTTGGATAACCATGTACGATTACATGGTAAAGGAACGCAAGCTGGATAATCTTATCTGGGTGCTTTGCTACACCGGTCAGCCCGATGCTGCCTGGTATCCCGGCAAGGGCTACGTTGATATTGCCGGCGCGGATACATACGGTGTTGGCGACAGTCCGCAAACGCCCATGTACAAAAAAGTGAAGGACATTGTTGGCGACAAAATGCCTATTACTTACCACGAATGCGGCACGCCGCCCAACCCGGACAAATGCATTGCCGAAGGAACGCTTTGGAGCTGGTGGATGGAATGGCACACGGGCCACCTGCGGCGGGTGAATACCACTTATTTGAGGACCGTGTACAATCATGATTTGATTATTACGTTGGACGAAGTGCCGGATATTGTAAAAGTTTATGGCGGTAAGTAAAGGGGAAAGGCAAAGGGCATTTTGAGCCAGGGGGAAGAATATCTATTGAGCGTTTGTTGCGTCGCACTCTTGTACGTTCGGAACAACATTGAGCACAGCGTCGCGGTAAAAGACCTCACCCTCAATCCCTCTCCGCACGGAGAGGGAAGCTGCACACAAAACCTCGCTTAAGCAAGACTAAGACTCTTTCTTTTGCGTCAGTTTCGTGTAAAAGCAAGGGCTGTGCTGTTGGTAGCCCTCTCAGCGAGGAGAGGGTCGGGATGAAGTACTACCACCATCAGAGTATTCATCCTCCACAGGGGCGGCAACAATTAATAATAAAGAAAAAATCGAAAGGGGTGGGTTTACGCCGCCTCACTTAAAAAAACACCTTAAACCCATCCGAAAACAAATGATACAATCAAGAATAAACAAGATGATTACCAAATCGCTCCTTTGCCTTCTAACCATAAGCGCTACTCTTACAACGCAAGCTCAATCCGTCACACCACGCATCAAACTTAACCAACTTGGTTTTTATCCATCCGCACCCAAGCTTGCAGTAATCACCGGCGAAACAACCACAACTGATTTTTATATAACATCAACCAACTTACGAGATACCATTTTCACCGGAACACTCAGCCCAGAAAAACAGTCGGCCAATTCTGCTACAAAAACAAAGATCGCCGACTTCACGGCACTGAAAACCGGAGGCAGCTTTGTTGTTCTTATTCCGCAGGTTGGTCACTCGTACGTGTTCACCATAAC
>DASVSM010000480.1:0-1791 GCA_036388115.1 Flavisolibacter sp. | reverse complement strand
TTTTAATCCGTACCCTATGAAAACTGGTTTAAAGGTAAAAGAATTATTTTAATTAGTGCAAAGTTATTTGGCGGGTATTTCCATTAATTGTCAAAGTGCGCGGTCGACATAGACACCTGTGCTACAGCCAAGAAAGGCTGCCCGGGCGGGTTGAGGTAAGCCCTTGCTGCACCGGTGCGAACGTGGCCCTTCGAGATTTAGCAGCATATAACCCTTTTGATTTATTTCAACTTCATTATTTACACCCATCATATTATCAAAAACAATCATTGCAGGTTGGTTCGTCTACGTCGTTTCAGTGATATAAAGTGTCATCTTTTTTTTCCTCAGGCGATAAGGCCGCTGGATTCTTTCTTAATAGAGACAATAAAGGGCCGTTGTTAACGCAACAGTCAGTAATCAGCTAGTGGCCAGGGCTTCTTCAAATTTTTTATTAGTGCGCCTGATGAAGAGATAACGGCAACAGGTTTACAACAATCTTAAAATATTTTGACTGAGTTTTGGAGTATGCAACCTTTTTTCATTGACACACATGCACATATTTATTTGCCGGAGTTTGATCAGAACCGGGAAAAACTCCTAATCGCGGCAAGAGATGCCGGGGTAAAAGAGATTTATCTGCCTGCTATTGATTCATCGACGCATGAAAGCATGTTGCAGACAGAAAAAGATTTTCCTTTATGTAAAAGCATGATGGGGCTTCATCCGTGTTCGGTAAAAGAAGATTATGAAAACGAGATTTCAATCATTAAAAATTATCTCGCAGGTCGAAAGTTTATTGCCGTAGGAGAGATTGGCCTTGACTTTTATTGGGACAAAACATTTGCAAAACAACAATACGAAGCTTTCCATCAACAAATAGAACTGGCATTACAATACAAGCTCCCAATTGTAATTCATTCCCGCAATGCTATTGATGAATGTATTGATGTGGTAGCGCAATATCCGGCCCTGCGCGGCGTATTCCATTGTTTTTCCGGTAGTGAAGAACAAGCAAGGAAAATAACGGAGTTGCAATTTCTATTGGGCATAGGCGGAGTGGTAACATTTAAAAATTCTGGGCTTGATAAAGTCATTTCAAGAGTGGGATTATCGGCTGTTGTGCTGGAAACCGATGCCCCATATCTGGCACCTGTTCCTTACCGGGGCAAACGAAACGAGCCATCATACACAAAATTGGTGGCTGAAAAAATTTCTTCTGTGCTTGGTATTTCTGTAAAAGAAGTGGGAACGATTACCACCCGAAATGCAGAAAAACTGTTTTCGTTTGAAGAGAACCCTTAAATTTGCTGCCCTTTCAAAGGAGACTTGTCCGAGTGGTTGAAGGAGCACGCCTGGAAAGTGTGTATACCTCTAAAGGGTATCGAGGGTTCGAATCCCTCAGTCTCCGCTAGGAACTTTGGAAATGCCTGCAAATGATTGATTTGCAGGCATTTTTGCTTTAGTGAAAATGCAAATAAGTGCATAAGAATGCAAATTATGAACCCCTTCCGGGTGTATTTTCGGAGACCAAAAAAGTGGTTCCCGAACCCCAGGTTCTGCTTTGCATCCGTTTGCGTTTGATTGCATTATTAGAAGTACAACCAGCAAGAGAATTTTACATCGCAACTAAAATTCAACTATATGCTGGAGTTATTAAACGTCCGTTTTTCTTTTTTGTGCCGCGCCACCCGTACCAATGTTGATGGCAATAGCGCACTTGTTCTTCGCATTACCCTCAATGGTGAGCGCAGGGATATTTTCACTGGTCTTTATTGCGATAAAACCCAATGGAATTCTAAAGTAGGCAGG
>DASVSM010000479.1:0-8088 GCA_036388115.1 Flavisolibacter sp. | reverse complement strand
AGCAACGTATGCAGAACTTAAATTCATTGAAGCAGAAGCTGCTCTGCCCACGAATCTCACAAGAGCTTACAACGCTTACCTGGCCGGTATCAACGCCAATATGGATAAGCTGCAAGTGCCCGCTGGGGCCGAACGCACTGCCTATCTTGCGGCCGCTTCGGTTGGTGCGGCTAACCTAACCAGAGCGATGATCATGAAAGAAAAATATGTGGCTACCTACCTGAATCCGGAAGCATGGAATGATGCACGCAGGTATGACTACGCATACAAAGATTTTACGCTTCCTGTAAATGCGGCACTTCCGACATTTATCCGTCGTTTGTCCTATCCGTCAGGGGAAAGAAGTAAGAATGGCATGAACATTCCCAATGTGGGCTCTCTGAGTGAGAGATTATGGTGGGATAAATAAACCTGCTGGAAAACGAGATTAGAAGAGCCGCCGTAAAAGGCGGCTCTTTATTTTTTTACCAGGCTTTTTCAATGTATGATAAATGGCCCTGTAAAAAAGATCGTACGTGGTTTTTGTCAATATTCATTCTGCGGCCTGTGTCGGCTTCAGCCATTCGGCTTTTGGTATGGCTACAATTATCTTTTTTGTTGAAAGAAGGCTTTCATTAGGGCCGCACATTCGTCTTTTAAAATACCATGTGTCAGTTCTGTCTTCGGATGAAAGGGCCAGGCATCTCTTGTGGTATGAAGATAGCCGTTCTTCGGGTCGGATGCTCCATACACAATTCGTCCGATCTTGCTCCAGTACAAAGCGCCGGCGCACATCAGGCAAGGCTCAACGGTAATATAGATGGTGGCATCCGGCAAATACTTGCTGCCTAAAAAGTTAAAGGCAGACGTCAGCGCAATGATCTCTGCATGAGCCGTTGGATCGGCTAATTTCTCCACCTGGTTATATCCTCTTGAAATGATTTTCTTATCAATCACCACCACAGAACCAACAGGCACTTCGTCTTCATCAAACGCCAGTTGCGCCTGCCGCAACGCCTGTCCCATAAAATACTCATCGTTCATGATATGAAAGTAAGAAGGGAACAGGAGAACAGGTGCGGGAATAGGCAGATATGCAGATGTGGGAATTCAAAAAAGCAGGCGAAATAAAACTGATCCTATAGTTTAGGAAGAAGCAGGAGTAAATATTCTGTATCCGGCATTCTGAGTTGCGTATTCACTATTTTTAGGTGGCCTCCATTTTGATAAAACTTATTTATGGGATTCTTAATTAAAATTCTTGTTACCGCACTTGCCGCCTACTTTGCCGCCTGGTTGTTGCCCGGCGTTGCCATTAATTCAGTAGTGACGGCCGTCATCGTGGCCGTGGTGCTTGCCATTTTAAATGCTATTGTAAAACCAGTTCTTGTCATTCTTACTATACCGATTACCTTGGTTACCTTAGGTCTCTTCCTGCTTGTCATCAACATCATCATTGTTAAACTGTGCGATTACCTGATCGACGGCTTTACTGTCAGTAACTGGCTGGCCGCCCTTTTATTCAGCCTGATCGTTTCGGTGGTCAGCTCCATTTTGCATTCCATTGCCCGCGACAGGGACTGATCACATCAGTTCACTTTCTTTTTCTTTTGCAGAATAGGAATTTTCTGAAGTGAAGCTTCTTTGTTCCAATCGGCGGCAGCCATTATCATTGCGCTTATCTCAAGTCTTGAAAAATCGCTCCATTCATTCACGACAATGGAAGCAATGGATGCCCTGTTCTTTTGTTCCAGTTGCGGGAAAGCGATCAGCAGATCTTTACCGCGGCAAACGCAAAAGTGCAGCCCGTTCTTGTCGGCATGCAGGTAACAAAACATGCCATAGTAGTGATAAAAAGGGAGTTTGAAGCTAAACCGTTCTTCAACGCGGGGCACCAGTTCAAAAAGCATTTCACGTAGCTTTTGTGCGAAGGCTTGCTGCGGCTGTGGCAATGATTCCAGGTAAGCGTTTACATGGCGGGATGCGGTGGAGGATGTCATGGAATAAAGTTACAGATCAACCTTGGCAGGAATGGCCAAAGCCTCATTACTTTCGTGCTTAATGACGCATATGAACTTTCACAGGAACAACTTGTCTGACAGCGAGCTGATTCATCTTTATAAAAATTTATTGTGGCCGCGCCTCATTGAAGAAAAAATGCTGGTGTTGCTCCGGCAGGGGCGTATCTCCAAATGGTTCAGCGGTATTGGTCAGGAAGCTATTTCGGTTGGCGCAACCATGGCCTTGCAACAGGATGAATGGATCATGCCCCTGCATCGCAACCTGGGCGTTTTTACTTCGCGCAACATGCCTTTGCATAAATTATTCAAGCAATGGCAAGGCGCACAGGATGGATATAGTAAAGGAAGAGAAAGAAGTTTTCATTTCGGCTCAAAGGAACATCACATCTGTGGCATGATCTCTCACCTAGGTCCGCAGCTTGCCATTGCCGACGGCGTGGCATTGGCGTATAAACTAAAAGAACAAAACAAGGTATCGCTGGCCTTTACCGGCGATGGGGGCACCAGCGAAGGCGATTTTCATGAAGCCTTAAATACCGCTGCCGTTTGGGACCTTCCCGTCATCTTCATCATTGAAAACAATGGTTACGGGCTGAGCACACCGGTAAGTGAACAATACCGTTGCGAAAGCCTGGCCGACAGGGCCAAAGGATACGGCATGGAATCGGTGATCATTGACGGCAATAACATCTTAACGGTTTACGATACCATCAAGGGCATTCGTGAGTATTGCATCAAAAACCAAAAGCCTTACTTGATAGAATGTGTCACCTTCCGTATGCGCGGGCATGAAGAAGCAAGTGGTACCAAATATGTCCCGAAAGAATTGTTTGATGCCTGGCAGGTAAAAGACCCCATCAAAAATTATGAAGACTGGCTGGTGAAAGAAGGGTTGCTGAACGAAAACATCGTGGCTTCTGTACGGGAAGAAATGAAAGGGAAGATTGAAGAGGAGTTGAAGATTGGGTTTGATAGCAAGCCAATTGTAGTAAACAAAGAAGCTGAATTGAGGGATGTGTATTCCCCCAAACCTCCGCTAGCTAGCGGAGAGTTTGCTGAAGCACAGCCCCAGCTTAAGCAGAAGGCAAACAACAATGCAGACAGGTCGCAAAGCAGGCCATCGCAACATGGCAAAACCCCTCCCGGGGAGGGGCTTGGGGAGGCCGTGGCTGGCCGCTCATTGCGTTTGATCGATGCCATCAAAGAAGGCCTGTACCAATCCATGCAGCATCATGCTAATTTGGTGTTGATGGGACAGGACATTGCCGAATATGGTGGTGCCTTCAAAATAACGGAAGGCTTTGTGCAGGAATTTGGAAAGAAAAGAGTTCGCAATACACCGCTTTGCGAAAGTGCCATTGTGGGAGCTGCTTTAGGGTTATCGCTGGAAGGTTTTAAGAGCATGATGGAAATGCAGTTTGCCGATTTTGCAACGGTGGGCTTTAACCAGATCATCAACAACCTCGCGAAGATCCACTACCGCTGGGGACAGAATGCCGATGTGGTCATCCGGATGCCAACCGGTGGCGGCGTTGGTGCGGGGCCGTTTCATTCGCAATCGAACGAAGCCTGGTTTGTACACACGCCGGGATTAAAAGTGGTTTATCCTTCTACACCTTTCGATGCAAAAGGGCTGCTGATTGCCGCTTTCAATGATCCTAACCCCGTGATGTATTTTGAGCACAAAGCATTGTACAGAAGTATAAGCGGACCCGTTCCCTCAGCCTATTACGAAGTGGAAATTGGCGAGGCAAGACAAGTGCAAACAGGAGATGATCTTTCTATTATCACGTATGGCGCCGGTGTTCATTGGGCCGAAGATTATGCCATGGAAAACACACATATTTCGCTTGACATTCTTGATCTGCGAACATTGCTTCCGCTGGACTATGAAGCCATTGCTGCATCAGTAAAACGCACAGGCAAGGTGTTGCTGTTGCACGAAGACAGCCTGATTGGTGGCATTGGCGGAGAGATTGCTGCATGGATAGCAGAGAATTGTTTTCAGCATTTGGATGCACCGGTAATGCGCTGCGCATCTTTGGATACGCCAGTGCCGTTTAACACGGAGTTGGAAAAGGAGTTTTTGGCAAAGGCAAGATTAGGAGAGATGATACAAAAACTTTTAGCGTATTAATGCCCACACTCTACATCATAGCAGGTCCGAATGGTGCGGGAAAAACAACGGCGGCGGAGTTCCTTTTACCCGGCGTTTTCAATACAGATATTTTCCTTAATGCCGACATGATTGCCGCAGGCCTGAGCCCTTCAAACCCTGAAGCCGTTGCCATGCAGGCCGTATGATGTTGGAGAAAATTCAGGAAAGTTTGACTTCTTATCAAACTTTTGCCATCGAAACCACGCTGGCAACAAGAACCTACTTAAACCTGGTTAATCAGGCGCAATTATTGGGTTACGAAGTGGTGCTGTACTTTTTCTATCTGCCTTCGGCAGAGATGGCAAAAGAAAGGGTAAAGCTGCGGGTGAGCAAAGGCGGGCATAACATTCCACCAGAGGTTATTGAAAGAAGATACGCCGCAGGCATCAAAAACTTTTTTGAGTATATTTTAAAAGCGGACCGCTGGCGCATTTACAAAAACAACGAAACGCCTCCCGAACTGATAGCCGAGGGTGAGCGGGAAGGCGTGGCAAAAATTTATAACTTAGACCTATGGGAAAAACTAAGAAAAGCGTAGAGCTTTCTCAAAAACACCAAAAGGAAACAGAGGCATCGGAAAAAGCCCTGCAAAAAGTATCTGAAAAGCTCATTGCTGAAACAAAAGCAAAGAACAGCTACCTCGTTGTTTCAGACGAAGCCGGCAACATCAAAAAAATACCCGCCAAAGACCTCTAACAGTGGAGCAGGAAAAACCCACAGGCTGGCGCAGTCGCCTTCACGAGGTCATCTACGAAAGCAATACAAAAGCCGGGAAGACATTTGACATTATCTTACTGTTCCTGATCTTTGCCAGCATCGTCACTGTTATGCTCGACAGTGTGCCAAGCCTGAGAGCAGGATATGGTCCGCTGTTTTTTATCCTGGAGTGGGTATTTACCATCCTTTTTACCATCGAATACATCCTTCGTCTTATTTGCCTGAAGCGCCCAATGGGTTATGTAACATCTTCATTAGGCATCATTGATCTCCTGGCCATCATTCCTTCTTATCTCAGCATCTTTTTCGTGGGAGCGCAATCGCTGCTGGTCTTTCGTGCTCTGCGATTACTGAGGGTCTTTCGCATTTTTAAGCTCACGCATTTTTTATCCGAAATGCGGTTCCTCGGATCGGCCATGAAGGCCAGCCTGAAAAAGATTGCCATTTTTATGCTGATCGTTTTAAGCGTGGTGATCATCCTCGGTTCCATCATGTACCTGGTAGAAGGAGGCGAGAACGGTTTTCACAGTATTCCCGATAGTATCTATTGGGCCATCGTCACCATTACCACAGTTGGATACGGTGATATTGCGCCTGCTACGCCATTAGGTAAATTCATAGCGTCTGTTATTATGTTTATTGGATACGGGATTATTGCCGTGCCAACGGGTATTGTAACCACCGAGATGGTGATGAAGGCAAGAGACAAAGGCCATCATGCAGACAGCTGCCCTTCCTGCGGAAGGGAAGGGCACGATGCAGATGCTGCGTATTGCAAATGGTGCGGGGAGAAATTATAACGCTACAGCGAACGGCGGAAACCGATACCGGTCCTGTCTTCCCCATTGATCTTCCGGAGCAGGTCCTCAGCCGGCAGCATCACCTTCACCGCTTCATGAGCATTTCCTTCCAGTTCAATCAAACAGCTATCTTCTTCCAGCTTTCTCACCAATACAATCTTATCAAGGCTCACATAGATCTCTGCTTTGCGGTTCTCGCAATAAACATTTAAAAATTTCATCTGTTGCTAAGTTTACGGCTATCAGGAGCATGGACCTGCGTTTTGTATTCCGTGTTCTGCCATCTGCGTGCTACACGTTGATGCCCCCGCTCACTTCTATCCGCTGCCCGTTGATCCAGCTTCCTTCTTCGGAGCAGAGAAACGCCACCACGCCGCCAATATCTTCGGCCCTGCCCACACGACCCAGTGGTGTCATGGAGGCCATGCGTTCTTTCATTTGCGGGTTGTTGCGGATAGCGGCACTATTGAAGTCCGTTTCAATAGGGCCGGGTGCTACCACATTGCAGCGGATGCCTTTTGCGCCCAGTTCTTTTGTCCAGTATTTTGTCAGCACTTCAATGGCGCCTTTCATGGAGGCATACACTGAGTAACCGGGGTTGGCAAACCGCGTGGTGCCACTGGAGATATTGACAATACCGCCACCTTCCGCCATGTGGGGAAGAAGCTTTTGGGTAAGAAAATAAATGTTCTTGAAATGTATGTTCAGAAACTCGTCGAACAGGCCTTCCGTTACCTGCTCAAATGGAACAGTGGCGCCAATGCCGGCGTTATTGATGATGAAGTCTAGAGAGGTTCGTTCCCATACGGTTTTCAGTTCAATCACCACCGCCTGTACAAAGGCATCCAGCGTAGCTACACCATTGTTCATGTCCAGCGAAAGAATAACGGCTTTACGGCCCATACTCTTTATCTCGGCTGCCACTTCCCTTGCCTCCGCTTCTTTGCTGCGGTACGTGAGAATAACATCTGTTCCTTTTCTGGCAAGGCTTAAGGCCATGTCTTTCCCCAGGCCGCGGCTTCCGCCGGTAACGAGGGCTATCTTGGTTTGGTTCATGTGGGTTATTTTAAGTAAAAGTAAAAAGGCAAAAATCAAAAGGGAGCCTGAAAGTTTTATTGCTCTTTCTACTTTTATGATTTGAATTTTTTTCTTTGAAAATAGGCTTATCCTTTTGATGGCTTCGAAGGCCGCACTTCGATCTTGCTGGGCAGTGTCCGCGGGTTCATCTTCAATAGATCAACCACCAGTTCGCCAATGTCTTCCGGTTGTATTTTCCACGCATCGGCTTCAGATGGTTGGTGGTTATTAAACTCAGTAGCCACGGAGCCGGGCATGATGGTGCTTACCTTGATACCATACTTGCGCAGGTCAAGCATAATAGCCTGCGTGAAGCCCACCAGTCCAAACTTGCTGGCATTGTAAGCGGCGCCATTTTCAAAGAAATTAGCACCGGCTAAACTGGCGATGGTAATAATGTAGCCTTCTGATTTTTTTAGTGGCTCGATGCCTGCTTTCACTGTATTGAACACGCCGGTAAGATTGGTGTCGATGGTAGTTCTCCAGTCTTCTTCATTCATAGTATCGATGGGTGCAAAAATGCCGATGCCGGCATTGGCGATCAGTACGTCCAGCGAACCAAAATGGGCCACCACTTTTTTGATGGCTTCGGCTTCCGATGCTGCCGAACGAACATCGGATTGCAGGGCCAGGATTTTTGTTTCGTCGGCGCCAAGGCTTTGTGCGGCTGCCTGTACAGCCTCCGGGTTGCGGCCGCTAATGGCTACCCGTGCGCCCTGCGATAAAAGGCTTTGCGCAATGCCAAGGCCGATGCCTTTGCTGCCGCCGGTGATGTATGCTACTTTGTTGGTAAGGGTGTTCATGCTAAACTATCATTTGGAAGCGAAGGTAGGATGCGGTAAGTGGTTTTGTAGCGGGCTGCTGAATGGAGTAAACTCTTGCAGGGCTGAGATTATTTTATTTGTTGTGATTTGCTTTCAATGGTAGTTCTTTAACTATTTAAATGTAAGTAACCATACCAGTTTCAATTCCTCTATGGTACAATTAAAAGAGCTTTTAGTAAGTAAAACAACCTCCTTTATCCGGGTTTCAATTCCTCTATGGTACAATTAAAAGCAAGGATTACTCCGGGTACCGCCGCTTTAATAACGTTTCAATTCCTCTATGGTACAATTAAAAGTCCCCGCAGCTTGTGCGGCCATTGCTTTGTTATCAGTTTCAATTCCTCTATGGTACAATTAAAAGTCGGCCATCTTGAAAAAGAACGATTGGCTTTCATCTTGTTTCAATTCCTCTATGGTACAATTAAAAGTTTGATAATGCGGACAGTGCCCACACTTCCCGGAAGTTTCAATTCCTCTATGGTACAATTAAAAGAGCGAGCAGGATTACTTTT
>DASVSM010000478.1:0-5480 GCA_036388115.1 Flavisolibacter sp. | reverse complement strand
TTCTGTTCCTATCCTCCGTCATCAATCACAAAACAATATACCTCTTTCGGACCATGAACACCAACCACCAACGTTTTTTCAATATCCGCCGTGCGGCTTGGGCCTGTGGCAAGTGTAATGAGTGAGGGCAGGTAATCTCTGTATTTGTCTTTAATTGCTTCCAGTCCGTCCTTTACATCATACACCAACTGCGATGTGTAGGCAACGCATACATGCACCGGCGCATACACACTCGGTATACGTCCCTGGTGTGTTGAACTTAAAATAATGCTCCCCGTTCGGGCAACCAATGTTTCGCAGCTTGTTACCGAAGCTTCGCACGTCGCAATGTTATCGTATAACATATTAGGCTGAATGATGCGCCTGAACTGCTCTTCTTCACAATAGATTTTGGTCCATTGGTTTTGATAGCAAAGCTTTTCGAAACCGGTCTGGAACTCCTGTTCGTCCACACAAAAAACAAACTTGCCTTGCAAGGCAGAAAACTGTTCGGCAAATTCAACGACCAGGTCCTGACTTTGCGGCTGGATAGGGTTCTCTGCCCCTTCCGCCTCGGGAAAAGGCAATGGCGTTGGTTTTGCCAACGCCATGCGTATTTTTTTTAGAATGTTATTCCTTGCTGTACTCATTTTGCTGCGGGAGCCTGATTTGTAATGCTTGGATCGTACGGCGGAACACCTTCGCTGATGCCACCATCATGATGATGATCGTCTTCAACATCCAATGCTTTCTTCTCTTCGTATGGACGAGGACCAATCAGGGTTTCCACATCGCTTTGAAACAGCACTTCTTTTTCCAATAAAGCTTCTGCCAGCTTTTCTACTTCACCTCTTTTTTCAGTTAACATACCCTTCGTCCTGGTGTAAGCTTCATCAATCAACCGGCGCACTTCTTCATCAATGATCTTTGCCGTCTCATCGGAGTAAGGCTTGCTAAACTGGTTCTCTGCCTGCGGATCGTAGTAACTGATGTTACCGACTTTATCGCTCATGCCGTAAACCGTTACCATTGCTGTGGCAATGCGGGTGATTTGCTGAAGGTCATTTTGCGCACCGGTAGATATCTTACCGAAGAAAATTTCTTCCGCTGCACGGCCACCAAGCGTCATACAAATCTGATCATGTAACTGATCGGTGTTATACAGATACTGTTCTTTTGGCGTATACTGCGCATAACCAAGGGCTGCTGTGCCTCTTGGTACAATGGTCACTTTTAACAACGGATAAGCATGCTCTAAAAACCATCCGCAAACAGCATGGCCTGCTTCATGGTAAGCAATGATCTTTTTCTCTTCCGGGGAAATGATCTTGTTCTTCTTCTCCAGGCCACCAATAACCCTGTCAACGGCATCCTGAAAGTCGCTCATATCAACTGCCGCTTTTCCTTTACGGGCCGCAATCAGGGCTGCTTCATTACAGACGTTGGCAATATCAGCGCCGGCAAAACCTGGTGTTTGTTCAGCCAGTTTATGGATGTCTACTTTCTCTGAAACTTTGATGGGTTTCAGATGCACTTTAAAGATGGCTTCGCGGCCTTTTACATCCGGCTTGTCAATTGTGATTTGCCTGTCGAAGCGGCCGGGACGAAGTAATGCTGTATCCAATACATCCGGGCGGTTGGTAGCTGCCAGAACAATAATGCCTGTATCGGTTCCAAAGCCATCCATCTCCACCAGTAATTGGTTCAGGGTGCTTTCTCTTTCGTCATTGCTCATCATCATGTTCTTGCCACGGGCACGGCCGATGGCATCAATTTCATCAATGAAGATCACACATGGTGCTTTTTCACGGGCCTGCTTGAAAAGGTCGCGAACACGGCTTGCACCCACACCCACAAACATTTCCACGAAGTCAGATCCGCTCAGGCTAAAGAAAGGAACCTGCGCTTCACCGGCCATAGCTTTTGCCAGCAGGGTTTTACCGGTTCCCGGAGGGCCAACCAGCAAAGCACCTTTTGGAATTTTACCACCAAGCGATGTGTATTTTTTTGGGTTGCGAAGAAAATCAACGATCTCCATCACTTCCACTTTTGCTTCGTCCAATCCGGCAACATCGGCAAACGTAATGTTCACTTTTGTGCCTTTATCAAATAAGGTTGCTTTTGATTTACCAATATTGAAGATGCCGCCCGGACCACCACCGCCGGCAGCGCCACCACTCATTTTGCGCATGAGTAATATCCAGATACCGATCAATAAAATGAACGGCAGAATGGTTTGCAGTATAGCAGGGAACCAACTGTTTTCGGCCTCTGCCCTTGCTGTTACTCTTTGAACATTGGGGTTATTCTTATAAAACTCCCGCATGTCGGCGGTAAAGGACTCTACCGAAGCGATCTTGAAACTGGCTACCGGCGCCTCATTTGCCGGAACAGTATTTTTTCCAAAGGCGGCTCGGGTAGAATCGGAAAGGGTTCCTTTTTTAAGATTTACTTTTACCTGGTTGCGGTTTGAAATAATGGTGTATTCCTGAACTTCTCCTCTCCTGATCATGCCTTCAAAATCGTTTTGCGAAATCTGGGCGGCATTGGGAGAAAAAGAATTGCCAAATAATTGAAAGCCGATCAATACGGCGAAGATGATAGCATACACCCAGTAAAAAGAAAAACGGGGTCCTTTTTTTGGGCCATTCTCTCCTTCACCACCGTTCTTATTAAACTTGGGTAGCCTTGTTTTTTTATCGTTCTTATTATATGGTTCCTGTGCCATTTGTTCTTTTTAGGATGAATGATGCAAGTAATGGAATTTTAGCCAATGGGGGCTATCTAATTTATAGTTTAACAAAACTCGTCCTTATAGGTTGTGCTCTTCTAAAGGTGCATCACTCCACATTTCTTCCAGCTTGTAAAACTTGCGGGTTTCACCCGTCATTACATGTACTACAATGTTGACATAATCAATCAACACCCACTGCAGGTTTTGCTTCCCTTCGTGCCGGTACGGAAGCTCACCACATCTTTGTTTAACCTCCACTTCTATCGAATCGGCAATGGCCCTTATCTGTGGCTGGTTATTGGCTTCGCAAATCACAAAGAAGTCGGCTACGGCTTCCGGTATTTTGCGCAAGTCTAACGTTACAATGTTTTCACCTTTTTTATCCTGGATTGCCCTGATGATAGCCTTGTAGATTTTTGATGCTTTGGTAAGCCGGGCTGGGGCTTTTTTGCGGGTCGCTAAGACGTCTAATGGTTCCAAATACTTATTATGTTTTATTGTTCAAATAATATTGATCCGATCAATGTAGTGAAAGAGGTCCTTTCTTTGCTCAAAATTAAGTTTAAATTGACTTCAAGCTTTTCAATTGGAAACCCTTTTATTGAACTACAGCAGGTAGAAAGTACCAACAACTATGCCACCGGAACCGTACATGAAGGTATGGCACAGCATGGTATGGCCGTGTTTGCGCATCATCAAACAAAAGGAAAGGGGCAGCACAGTAAAACATGGTTAGGCAAGCCCGGAATGAACATCGCAATAAGCATTGTTCTTCAGCCTCCGCACCTGTCTCTTTCGCAATCGTTCCTTATCAGCATGGCAACCGCTGTAGGCGTCTATGAATTCTTCTCCCGGCATGCAGGTTCCGAAACAAAAGTTAAATGGCCAAACGACCTTTATTGGCGTGACAGAAAGGCAGGAGGTATTCTTATCGAAAACATTGTGCAGGGAAGCGAATGGAAAGCTGCCATTGTTGGTATTGGAATCAATATCAATCAGACAGGTTTCGAAACGTTGGAGACAAAAGCTGTCTCGCTGAAACAGATTACAGGAAAAGACTACGACGTCGTTGCAGTGGCAAAAGATATGTGCCAACACTTGACGGCTTCGTATGATGTTTTGCACAAGCTTCCTTCGCAGATTATTGAAACGTATAAAAACCATCTCTACAAGCTGAATGAAACGGTGCGGCTGAAAAAAGGAAGCCGTGTATTTGACGCCACCATCAAAGACGTGACTGCCCTGGGTGAGCTCATTGTTCAGCATGCAACGGAAGAACGTTTTAATGCAGGAGAAGTGGAATGGCTAATCTGAAGGCGAAATAAGCAATTGGCAAAAAGTTCAATTGTTGGTTGCTCATTACTGATTGTCAATTGCCCATTGCTTTTACAATTTCCTCTGCATGGGCCTTGTTTTTAGGCCGTAAAAATATTTTTTTGATCAGGCCATTTTCGTCTATCACAAAGGTGGTGCGGTGCAGTCCCATGTACTCACGGCCATATAAATTCTTCTGTCCCCATACGCCGTACTTTTCAATGATCTTATGTTCCGGATCGGCCAGCAGCGTAAAGGGGAGATTAAACTTCTCGCGGAATTTTTGATGTTTCTTTTCGTCATCGGGGCTGATACCGATCACCTTGAACCCTGCCTGCTCTAATGAGCCGATATTGTCCCGCAGGTTGCAAGCTTGTATCGTGCAGGTTGGGGTATCATCTTCGGGATAGAAATACAACACAACTTTTTGTCCTTTTAATTCAGCCAATGAAACCTTGTTTCCATCTTGGTCTATTCCTGTAAATGCTGGTGCTTTTTGTCCTTCCTGTAAATGAGTGGCCATGGAGCAAATATAGTTGCCTTGCTGAATCCCTTCAGTGAGAGAGTTGCTAAGAAAGAAAGCGTTTACTGATCCTTGCCTTTGTTTCCTACAGGTTTCGATCATTCTTCTTCCACTTTTTTTCTTGACAAAAAAAGTGGAGCAAAAAAGTCAAGGACGGCGCAATCGCTCCGCGTGCCCGTCCGGGCCAGCCCACAACATTCAGTCGTTACAGCTAATAAGCATTTACTTCGTATTCAGTTCTTCTCTTCAACTGCTTTGCTCACTATACTTGTTCTACTGCGTACAGTTTTCTTTGATGCTTATCGTGCAAGCTACTGCCGGCGCTCTATTCCGTTTCGCCTTCTTTAAAGAAAAGCGATACTTGAAACTAACACGGAATAAGGCGCAGTAAGACCCAAATAGCGACTACTAATTGTGATTTATGAATGATTGAAACGTGAAAGGAAAATTGTGTAAGCCAGTATCTGTGCCGCTGGTGGCCCTCTCCGAGCTGAGAGGGTCGGGGTGAGGCCGCTCAGGGTGAGGCCCTACCTTCGCACATTCCAAACTCTCTCCGTTACATTTCCCGCCTCATCTTCCACTCTTACTTTCAATTGGTGTTCGCCTCTGGGAAATTTTTCATCAAATGTATAGATCCATGTTCTGCCTTTATCATTGGTAAAACGGAGCCATTGCCCATCTACTTCCACCCGGAAGCTTTTTATTGTATTGAAGTTATCAGTGGGTGTGAACACAATACGTGTTGCTTTTGATAAATTTGAAGCAACTGCATTGACATTGGGCGGCACGTTATCAATAAACGCCTGGTAGGTTCCAAACTGCCGGAACCGCGCCATTAACCACCCCTTTTGCCAGGTTGCTTTTTGTACCGACGTGCGGCTTCCTGACACACTCCTGATAACAATTTTGTTCTTCCATTCATCCGCAATC
>DASVSM010000477.1:0-1575 GCA_036388115.1 Flavisolibacter sp. | reverse complement strand
GGAGAATTGTTTTAAACACGGTACCAGCAATATGCTGGAACAGCCTTGGATTAGCCTGCAGCTTACCGCGGAGAATGACTGGTTGAAAATGAAATTACTCAACGGAAAAGTAGAAGGTGCACCTTCTTCAGAAAATGGAATTGGTTTGAACAATGTCAGAAAGCGTTTGGAGTTGCTTTATCCTCAAAAGTATGAGCTGTCCATTACCAATGAAGCGGAAGTTTATATTGTGAACCTGAAATTGCAGCTAGATAAAAAAATCATCCTATCCAACCCATCGTTCGCAAACACAACTGCTGAAATTTATGCATGACGCATCTGCCATTCGCTGCCTGATTGTTGATGACGAGCCGCTTGCCCGGGATGTGCTTCGCCGCTACATAGAAAACATACCATCCTTAATTGTTTGCAGCGAATGTGGCAACGCAATTGAAGCCATGGGCTACCTGCAACAAAATCCCGTTGACCTGATATTTCTGGACATACACATGCCGCAGGTGAAGGGCATTGATTTACTCCGGATTTTATCGCATCCGCCAAAAGTAATTTTTACTACAGCACATGCTGAATATGCACTGGAAGGATATGACCTGGATGCCGTTGATTTTTTACTGAAGCCCATCCAGTTTGAACGTTTTTTAAAAGCCGTAGGCAGGGCGTTTCATTATGTGAAACCAATGGCAGCCACTACGGCCACTCCCGCAACAAACGATGAAGCAAAAAAAGAAGCGTACATCTACCTCCGGGCCGACCGCAAAATGGTAAAAGTGCTGCTACAGGATATTCTTTACGTAGAAAGCATGAAGGATTATGTAAAAGTGTACACCGGCAACGGCACCATCATTACCAAACAATCCATCACAGCCATGGAGGCCATGCTGCCTGAACGGTCATTTATCCGTACACACCGGTCATTCATTGCTTCAGTTGATAAAATAAAGTCTTTCACAACAGAGCTGATCGAGATTGAAAAAGCAGAAATACCGATCGGGAAACTGTATCGCAACAATGTAATGAAGGTCTTAAGTTGAGCAACCGATAATGAGGCCCTTACCAGCTACTTTTTTCTTTTCTTTTTCTTGTTCTTTTCACCAACGCCCTGAATTACTTTGCCCGCAATCAACCCACCGATAGTGTATAACGACACCTCTAACACCTTGGAAACTACCCGATCCCTTTGCAGCATTGTAGAAGGATAGCCTTCATGCCCGCTGGCTTTTCCATTGTGTTTGTCGTGCCCATTCAAAAGCACAGATCCCAACCCGGCCGCAGTTCCCAGCAGACCGCCCCGCAGCATTGCGTTTTTCTTTTTCCCAACCGACGAAAGGCCCAGAAATGCCGTACTGCCCAAAAGGTCGCCGGCGAGGCGGATAAACTGTTTTGTTGCCTTCATTGGTTTTTTCGACTTCGCTTTCCTGAAGCGTTTTTTCAGGCTTTTTCCGTCCGGCAAAAAATTATGTGTCGCATTACCATTTATTTTTTTAAGTGTTTCTGTCAGCAAAGCAATTGTGCTTGCGCCTGCAAGTCCACCCTCTAACGCACTGGCTAATTTTGTCATCTCTGTTTGTATTTAGA
>DASVSM010000476.1:0-2133 GCA_036388115.1 Flavisolibacter sp. | reverse complement strand
ATCAGGTTTGTGATGGAAGCTGCCGGACGTTTTAAAGTTGATGTGCTTCCCTATTCCGCTGCAGCGGGCAATACCGGTGCGAATATTGACCTGGAAGTTGAGCTGCTGGATAATTCCGAAGCGGTACTAGGGGTGTATAACCCGGCCGCCGTAATGAACACATCCATTGACACCGCCCTTGTTGCGGGAACGTATTATTTACGTATCAGGGGCAGAGGCAATGTATATGCTCCCGGCTATGCCAGCCTCGGATCTTATACTATCAATGCTTCTCTTGCAATGGCTAATCCTCTGGCGGTACACAAGCTGCAACTCACGGGCACCACAGTGAGTAAAAAACACAAGCTTAATTGGGAGATTGTGGCCGATGAAAAAGTCGTGTCGCAGGTGTTAGAAGTAGCTGTCAATGGTTCTGACTTCCAGCCTGCCTTAACATTAGATGATGCTTCGCGAACGCATCTTTACCTACCAGCCGGAAACATAATGTACTACCGCCTGGCAGTTATCTTCGATAATGGCCGTCAATATTATTCTAACGTTGTTGCCCTGCGCAACAATGGAAGCAATACAAAACCTTACCTTCTTGGTAATGTTATTACGGGAACATTAAGGATCAGCAGTCCTTCCAGCTACACTTACTCCGTTTTCGATTTATCGGGCCGTGTGGTTGCCAAAGGCAACCTGGTACAAGGGCTGAATACGATCTCCTCCCATTTTTCCACATCTGGGTTATACCTTATTCAATACAGCAACGGGAAGGAACTATATACCGAAAGGTTCAGCAAACAATAGTTATTGACAAATTTCACAACCGCTATTTTACTACGTAGAGGTTTTTCCGTAACTTGGAAAAACCTCTTTTTTTTATGAAATGGAGAAAATTTAATGGTCAACCTATTGAAGCGCCTATTTACGACGCTGTGGAAACTGTTATCAAACGGGAAACTGACGCAGGTTACAAACTGAAAGTTTGCATTGGCACCGACAGCCAGGTAAAAGGAAGCGAAACAGAGTTTGCTACAGTGATTGTTTTTCTTCGCGAAGGCCATGGAGGCTTCATGTTTATCCATAACGACAAGACCCACCAGCAGTACTCTATCAAAGAGCGCATGCTGGTAGAAGTTGCCAAGAGTATAGAGATTGCATACGAACTATGCAATCTTTTTACTTTATATAATGTGGATATGGAAGTGCACGCCGACATTAATACCAATCCCAACTTTAAAAGCAACGATGCTTTAAAAGAAGCAATGGGCTATATCCTGGGAATGGGCTTTGCTTTTAAAGCAAAACCGGAGGCATTTGCCAGCAGCAGTTGCGCCAATAAGATGGTGAATTAATCAGGCTTTTTTTGTTGTTTTCTTTTCCGTGCCCAGCCATAAATGAGTGCGGCAAGAAAAGCTATCCCTAGACCAACGCGGATATAGCGCTGCCTTTTTTCTTTCTCCTGCCTTTCTTTGTGGTCTGCCAGGAATTGATCAATTGTTTGGCTGTTCTGATCGATCGTCCGTTGCATTTTTAAACGGTAAACACTGTCTTCCAATTTCTGTATGGCTCTTGCCTGCGAATCGATGGAGCGGGAAAGTGAATCTGTATTTTGACCATGACTGCAAACAGAAAACTGCAGGGCGAGCATCATCAAAATCAAAGGCCGCATGAATTTATTTATTAGACACTTTGGAAGGCAGCAGTTCAGCAGCCACCTCAGGGGAAGCTTTTGAACTTTTGTGGAGGAGTTGTGCGGTCGTGTATAATTTTTCCAGCTTCCGGCTGTCTCTTTCTGCTAAAGAAAAAACGACGAGCACCAATACAAATAGCAACGCAATGATATTTCTTTCAGTTCCTTTTTTGTTCATAACAGTTGCCCCTAATCGGTTGCAATATAAAACATAAAATATTATACCATGCCCCTTTTGTGCTCACGGTACACTTCGTTCTGCTGCGCAATGAACTGCATCATTTTGCGGGCACCCAAATGCTTTACTGCAGATGTCACAAAATGCGGAGGCGCTTCCTCCCACGTTTCTTTCAGTTTTTCCAAAAAACTGTGAACATTCTTTGCTGCTTCTTTCTGGGTGCTTTTATCAGCTTTAGTAAAAACAATAGCAAAAGGCATCTGCCATTCACCCAACT
>DASVSM010000475.1:0-3154 GCA_036388115.1 Flavisolibacter sp. | reverse complement strand
CGCAACTAAAAGGTTCCTTTCTGGAACCTTTTTTATTTTACACTATTCCCAATTAGTCTCCACCATCTTTTTTCCTTAAGCAGTTTACAATAGATTTAAAACTAACCACCGATAATTTGGAGCCTTATTTGCACCAAAACTGTGCAACAGACACAAAAGCTTGCTGCCTGCAACAACGCCAGAAATATCCGTTACGAAAGGTGGAAAACAATACTTTTGAATTTATCCCTTTTAACCATACGAGCTAAATAATGACCAAAGAAGTAACATCGCCAGCCTTTCTAAATGGCGGCGGTACCATGGGCGAATTGATTCGTTCAAAAGACTGGAGCAATACCCAGATCGGAACTCCTGACAGGTGGCCAAACAGTCTGCGTACAACCGTCAGCATTATCTTAAACTCACAGTTTCCAATGTTCGTTTGGTGGGGCGCAGATCTTACTGCTATCTACAATGATGCTTATGTGACAATTGCGGGAGAAAAGCATCCTCATCTTTTGGGAAAATCCGGTCGTGAAGCCTGGTCGGAGATATGGCCGGACCTGGAACCATTGGTAAAGTCGGTTTTCAACGGAGCTGCTACCTGGTCAGAAGATCAGCCGCTTTACATGAACAGGCGGGGTTATATAGAGGAAACTTATTTCACTTTTTCTTACAGTCCGATATTAAATGATTCCGGGGCTGTGGAAGGCTTGTTCTGCGCTTGTATAGAAACAACCGAAAAGGTATTGGCAGCAAGAAAGATTCAGGAAAGCGAACGCAACCTTCGCAATACTATCCTGCAATCGCCGGTTGCCATGTGTATTTTAAAGGGCCCTTCTTTTGTTGTGGAAATTGCCAATACCCGCATGTTTGAGCTTTGGGGGCGCAGTGCAGATGAACTTCTCCACCGGCCTATTTTCGACGGGCTACCCGAAGCACGACACCAGGGCCTGGAAGGCCTTCTCCAACATGTTTACAGTACAGGTGAATCTTTTTCTGCCAACGAACGGCCAGTTATTTTACCACGAAAAGAAAAGGCAGATACGGTCTACATAAACTTTGTTTATGAGCCCTTCTTTGACGGAGAGGGTACTATTTCAGCAATAATTGCCGTAGCCATTGATGTGACCGAGCAAGTTGTATCAAGAAAAAAAGTGGAAGAGAACCGCGAAGAGCTACAGATGGCAGTGGAGATAGCAGAATTGGGAGCCTTTGAAGTAAACCTGCAAACAAACCGGGCAAGTTACACAGAAAGAATCCGGCAATGGTTTGGGTTAGAAGAATTGGAATTAGATATGGATGCCGTTTTTATGACGATTCACCCAGATGATCGCCTGCAGATAAAAAAGGGCATTCAGGATGCGATTGTTAACGAAGAAAACAGCCGTCATGACGTAACGTACCGCATTGTAAATAAAACGGAAAATTCTGTACGGCATGTACGCTCCATTGGCAGAATATTTTTTGACAGTGAAGGAAAAGCCTTCCAGGTCCGCGGTATTCTTCAGGATGTAACCCCCCAGATTTTGTACCGGCAAAAGATGGAAGAAAGCGAAGCAAAGCTGCAGCAAAGGGTAGCCGAACGGACTATTGAATTAGAGAACGCCAATAACGAACTGATGCGTTCGAATGTGAATTTGGAAGAATTTGCTTATGCGGCTTCGCATGACATGAAAGAACCCATTCGTAAAATTCATTTTTTCTCCGACCGGTTAAAGCACGGATTAAAAGACAAACTGGATGAAGAGCAAACCCGGTTGTTCAATCGCATGGAGAATGCTGCCCAACGCATGAGCAGCCTGATTGATGACCTGCTGACGTATTCTCATATCAGCAAAGGCGTGTCTCACCTGGAAACAATTGACCTGAATAAAAAACTTCAACAGGTAATGCAGGATTTAGAGTTGGAGATTGAAGAAAGAGGCGCAAAAATCAACGCTGATCCCCTTCCAGTAATTCATGGACATAAGCGCCAAATTCAACAACTGTTTCAAAACCTGCTGGGAAATGCCATAAAATATAGTAAACCAGGTGTTGCGCCGGAGGTGCAAATTCGTACCCGGATTGTGCGGGGTGCGGAAACGCCAAAACCATTAAGCGGTGTCGAAGCGGACAAACAATTTCACCTGATTGAAATAATAGATAACGGGATTGGCTTCGAGCAAAAAGATGCCGACCGGATATTTCATGTGTTCACCCGTTTGCATGGCAATGCCGAATACCGGGGAACAGGCGTAGGGCTATCCATTGCCCGTAAAGTAGTAGAGAACCATAACGGTTACATCTGGGCAGACAGCGAACCGGGAAAAGGGTCTGCGTTCCGGATTTTGTTACCTGTGTAATTGTTGTTCTTAATTCAATGAAGGGTTTTCGTCATCGCGGTTCCTGCAAAGCGTAAGCAGTGTGCCAATCATTTTTTCGAAGTCGGCATACGTATGAGGCTTAGAAAACATTTCCACGCCGAAGCGTTCACAAAACTGCCTGTCTCTTTCGCTGCTGGACGTAGTGAATACAACCACTGCAATAGAATTAAATCTTTCTTCGCTCCGGATAATGGCCAGGGTTTCTTTCCCATTTAACACCGGCATGTTAATGTCTAAAACAACAAGGCAGGGAAGTTTGCAGGGAGTTTCAATGGAGTTTAAGTAGTCGAGAGCCTGGCGGCCGTCGGTTGCCTCTATTACCTGGTGTTTGTCATCAATATTCTCCATGACCTCCTTTACGATGTACAGATCGTCTGTATCGTCATCAGCCCAAAGAATAGAATGATGCTTGAATGGTTTCGTCTTCATACACACTTTTCTTTTGCACAGCGGTTTTGGAAATCAGGATGGTAGGTCGAGGACAGTGGCTTGTAACCAGGTGCAAATTACCGAACAGAACATCTGGCTTAAAAAGGCTTCGCTGAGCACTGACAAAACATCGTTGAACATGTGATCAGCAGCCGGTCATTTAAACAGATGAGACAAAAAAAATAAGCCTTTTTCAAGACTTATTTTTCTATACGCAGCTATTCATTTTATGCGTGTTGCTTTTCGTCAAAGCTCACCATCCACTGAATACCGAACTTATCTGTAAGCATGCCGAAATATGCACCCCAGAACATTTTTGAAAGCGGCACGGTCACTCTTCCGCCGTCGGATAGACGGGAGAATAAGGTGTTTGCTTCTTC
>DASVSM010000474.1:0-5893 GCA_036388115.1 Flavisolibacter sp. | reverse complement strand
ACATAGTCACCGCTCTGTGTTAGCACAATAGTAGGGCGGTAGAAATGATCAATGAGTCGCGAAGCAACAATGCCTACAACACCTTTGTGCCAGTGCGGTTGATAAAGTACCGTGCTTTTGCGGCCCCGCATTCCTTCATCGCCTTCAATCAGCGCCAGGGCTTCTTCGGTAATATTGCTGTCAGCTTCTTTGCGGTTGGTGTTGTCTTCATTCAGTTGCTCGGCCCAATGCATGGCTTCCTCGTAGCTTTCCGCAATGAACATCATCACCGCTTTGCGGGCATCATCCATTCGCCCCGCGGCATTCACCCGTGGCGCAATAATGAAAACAAGGTTGGAGATATGAAAGTCTTTTTTAAAAGCGCTTAGGAAGCTTAAGGCTTTAATGCCATGATTTGGGTCCCTGTTGGCTTTCTGCAAGCCAAAGTAAGCCAGCACGCGGTTTTCACCTGAGATAGAAACGATATCGGCCGCTATGGCTGTTGCTACAAGATCTAAATATTTGTAGGGCGTATCATCGGGCAGGTGCATGGCTTTACAAAGAGCTGAGATTAATTTGTAACCAACGCCGCAGCCGCACAATTCTTTAAAGGGATAGCGGCAGTCTTTTTGTTTTGGATTGAGAATAGCAACAGCAGGAGGAAGTACTTCATCGGGTAAGTGGTGGTCACAAACGATAAATTCGATACCGAGATCTTTTGCATATCGAATCAGCTCAACTGATTTGATGCCGCAGTCCAATGAAACGATGAGTGTGTAACCATTTACAAAAGCAAAGTCAATTCCTGCCTTGCTCACGCCGTAGCCTTCACGGTACCGGTGAGGGATATAAAACTCCGTTAACGGATGAGAGGTTTTTAAGAACTGGTACATGCACGAAACAGCCGTGGTGCCATCCACATCGTAATCGCCAAAGACCAAAATTTTTTCTCCGGTGGAAAAGGCCTGCAAAACACGATCAACTGCTTTTTGCATGTCCTTCATCAGAAATGGATCATGCAGATCGGTTAGCTGGGGACGAAAGAAGGACTTTGCTGTTTCAAAGGATTCTATTCCGCGCTGTACCAGTATGTCACACAGAACAGGATGGATCTTCAACTCTTTGAAAAGAGCTCCTGCTTTATCCTGGTTGGCTGTGTTGATGCGCCAGCGTTTCTGTGCCATGAATTAATTAATATTTTCTGTCCGTCACAAAATTCACCAGGTCCTCAAAACCATCCCGGATGGGCGATGACGGAAAGCTATGTAAGATAGTTAAAGCTTCCTGTTTGTAGAGGTTCATCTTTGCAATCGTATAATCAATCCCGCCAGACCGTGTTACAACATCAGTAATGTATGCGATCTTTGATTTGCGGGTGTTCTCATTCTTGATGATATAAATAATCTCCTTCCGTGTTTGCTTATCAGTGTTATTCAGCGTATAGATCAGTGGTAAGGTCAATTTTTTTTCTTTGATGTCATTTCCGGTAGGCTTGCCAATGTTTTGCGAGGTGTAATCAAAAAGGTCATCTTTGATCTGGAAGGCCATGCCTACTTTTTCACCAAAGTCCTTAAGCTTTTGCGTTAAGTTTTGATCGGCCGATACCGACCACGCACCAGCGCCACAGGCCGAAGAAAGCAACGACGCTGTTTTATTTTGAATGATCTCCAGGTAGATGGCTTCGTCGAGATTGAGGGAACGTGATTTTTCCATTTGCAACAATTCTCCTTCGCTCATTCGCCGTACGGCATCCGAGAGGAGCTTCAGGATTTCAAAGTCATTATTGTCTAAGGAAAGCAACAGACCTTTTGCTAACAGGTAATCCCCAATCAGCACCGAAGCTTTATTTTTCCATAAGGCATAAACTGAGAAAAAACCTCTACGTTCAAGAGAGTCATCTACCACGTCATCATGTACTAAGGAAGCGGTGTGTAAAAGCTCTACCAGCGAAGCTGCCCGATAGGTTGAGTCGTTGACTTCACCACAAAGTTTTGCAGAAAGAAAAACAAACATGGGCCGTATCTGCTTGCCCTTTCGCTTCACCACGTAACGCATCACCCGGTCCAACATCGAAACATTGCTCTTTGCTGCATCCTTGAATTTCTTTTCAAACAATTCTAACTCTGCTTCAATTAAATTAACCGGTAGCTTCATTCGTTACTTCAAAAATAATGGCAGACCCAGAACTATTCATCATGTGGTACAAGAATTGCAGATTTGTGCTGACAAAGAATAGAAATTGACAGTTGCCAAGAGACTATAAATAAATTTAGAATTTGGTAATTCTATGTCAATCTATATTTTTGCCCAAGATTAGGACATTGTTTTAAAATTTAATCAATAGTTATGGCAAGCAAAAAGTACTCTTTTTTAGCAGGCGCGTTGTGCCTGTTAGCGTCGGCCGGTTTCGCTCAAACAACATCCCCGAGCGGTTCTGGTTATGATGTCGCAGATTCTTCCGTAGTTCCTTCACGCAGAATGCCCCAGCAACAGGAGTTCATGCAGGGCACATATAACTTCCCTGCTAAGCCCCGCAGCATGTGGGAGATTGGTGTGAAAGGTGGTTTGTTCGCGGTTAGCGGTGATGTACCTTCAAAACCATTTTCTCCGGGATTTGGTGTACACGTTAGAAAAGCACTTGGTTATTTATTTTCCCTTCGGTTAGAGTACATGTACGGAATTGGTAAAGGTTTGAGCTGGAATCAGTCCAGTAATTTCGTTAACAACACTGCCTGGACAAGCAACGGATATACTCAAGCGAATACTCCACGGGTTTTTTACAATTACAGAACAAACGTACAGGACCTCTCTTTGGAGGGTATTTTCACATTAAATAATGTTCGTTTTCATAAAGCGAAATCTAACTTAAGTATTTATGCATTACTTGGTATTGGGTTGGCAACTTACGATACAAAAGTCAACGCATTAAATGGCAATGCCCGTTATAATTTTACAGGCATAACTGGAGCAAATACCCATGAAAACAGAAAGAATGTAAGAGACCAGCTTGAAACTTTATTGGATGATGATTATGAAACGCCAGCAGAAAATTTTGGTGCCCGTCGTCCAAAACTGGGTGGTAAAGATCTAATCCCCGTAGGACATATCGGTGGTGGTATCGCTTTCCGTTTGAGCCCACGTATTAACCTTGCTTTGGAAGATCGTTTTACCATTACAAGGTCTGACCTGATCGATGGTCAGCGTTGGGCAGAACAAGTAAATGGCCAACCAGTACTGACGTCTGACTACGATGCCTATAATTACTTAAGCTTAGGTTTGAACTTTAACGTAGGTGCAAAAGCTGTTGAGCCATTGTGGTGGTTAAACCCACTGGATTATGCTTACCAGGAAATCCGCAAGCCTCGCCTGATGATCCTCCCAAAACCAGTTTTACCTGATACGGATGGTGATGGGGTAACCGACCAGTTTGACCTGGAAGTAACTCCTCAGGGTGTTCCGGTTGATGCACATGGTGTGAGCCTGGATACAGATGGTGATGGTGTACCTGATGCCCGTGACAAAGAAAAAATCACTCCTACAGCTTGTCAACCAGTAGACGCTGACGGTGTTGGTAAATGCCCTGTTGTTTGTCCTGATTCAACCTGTCCAACTTGGGTAAGGCCAGGAGGTGACTGCGCAACAGCTTTAGGTAGCTTGCCAAGCATGACTTTCACTGGTAGCACTACTACGTTGACCAACGATCAAAGAAGCATGCTGGCGGGTGTTGCTGCCACCTTGCGCAACAATCCAAATTGTACGCTTCAGATCATTGACTATTGCACTGGTAGCAAAGCCAAGATCGGTACAGGTCAAAGAAGAGCAGAAGCTGTTAGAACCTACCTCGTAGAGCGGGAAGGCATCAGCGCAGATCGTATCTCCATCCTTACCGGCCAGGAAGGCGGTGAGTGTGGTACGGTTGATCTGAGAGGTCAATAAGAGATTTTGTATCAAATGTTGAAATCCCGTCCGCCTCAGGTGGACGGGATTTTTATTGCTACTTTAGGCTAATCTTAACGGGACCTGAGCCTTTACTTTAAACTATTTAAAGAATATTTGCTTCCACTGATTAATTTTGCCCCTCTTTATGAAATTTGCTGTTACACTTTTGGCTGTTTTGTTACTGGTAGGCTGTCAGCCCATTAATAAGATTTTAAAGAATCCTGATCCCCAGTATAAACTGCGCATGGCAGAGCAGTACTACGCCAAGAAGAAATATGTGCAGGCGCAGCAGATCTACGAGGACATTATGCCTTTTTTCAGAGGCCAACCAGCGTTTGAAGACATTTTTTATAAATATGCGTATACCGCTTATAACCAGAAGGATTATCTGAATGCAGAGAACCTTTTTAAAAGTTATCTGGAAGTTTACCCGAATGGACCGCGTTCCGAAGAAATAGACTACATGCGGGCCTACACTTTTTTCAAACAGTCGCCGAAAGCAGAACTTGACCAGTCGGAAACCATGAAAGCAATTGGGATGTTCCAGGTTTTTATCAATACCCATCCCGGTTCGGCCCGTAACAAAGATGCTACTACTATCATTGATCAATTGCGTGAAAAGCTGGAAAATAAAGATCGTAAAGCAGCGCAGTTATATTTTGATATTGGCCAGTTCAGGGCAGCAGCGGTTGCTTTCAATACCATGCTCAGCCAGTATCCGGATACCCAAAAGGCAGACGAGTACAAGCTGATGGCAATAAAATCTTATTTTCGCTTTGCTGAATTAAGCGTAGAAGAAAGAAAAGCAGAGCGTTTTGAAAAAGTGATCGAAGAAGCAAACGATTTTATGGACCGCTTCCCGGAAAGCCCGTTGGCAAAAGAGGTTCAGCAGTTCGTAACAAATTCGCAAAACAACTTAAAAATTTATACAAATGAGCCTGCTAAGACGTCAACTTAGTACCAGTACTACCAATAATATTGAAACCCGGAATGTGAACGAGCTGAAGGGTAAAACAGGTAATATTTACGAATCGATTGCAGTGATTGCAAAAAGGGCCAACCAGATTAATATTACCCTTAAAGAAGAATTACATAACAAGCTGGAAGAATTTGCTTCCCACACGGATTCTCTTGAAGAAATTCACGAGAACAAAGAGCAGATTGAAATTTCAAGAGCTTACGAGCGCATGCCTAACCCTTCTTTGCTTGCCACTTCTGAATTTTTAGAAAATAAAGTTTATTACCGCAAGAACGAAGATGCTGACTTGTTTCAATAAGCGAAACGTTTAAAAGATAAAAAAGAGGAGAGGAGAATATCTTTTCCTCTTTTTTTATGATAAATGTCGGGAGGTACTATAAAACACTCCTCTTTTTCTGCTTCACTCTTTCAACCTCTTAGCTTACTTTAGTGCCCATGCTGTCCGGAAAAAAAATTGTTTTAGGTGTCACAGGTAGCATCGCAGCCTATAAAGCTCCTTTATTGGTTCGACAGTTTATAAGGGCCGGAGCCGAAGTGAAAGTGGTGATGACGCCGGCAGCAACCGACTTTGTTTCTAAACTGACCCTTGCCACACTTTCCAGGAACGAAGTTTTGATCGATCTTTTTAAGGAAACATGGGCCAACCATGTGGCGTTAGGCCGGTGGGCCGATGTGATGATCATAGCGCCTTTAAGCTGCAATACACTTAGTAAAATGGCTTCCGGTGCCTGCGACAACCTTCTGCTGGCAGTGTACCTGTCAGCTACATGCCCAGTGATAGTTGCCCCTGCAATGGATGAGGACATGTGGCATCATCCTACCACAAAACGAAATTTACAATTGCTGGAAGATGCAGGGAACCGCGTTATTCCGGTACAGCATGGCGAGCTGGCAAGTGGTTTGGTGGGCCCGGGCCGGATGACAGAACCAGAAGAAATCCTGACTTACATAAACCAGTTCTTCGAAAAAAAAAGTCAGCTAAAAAATAAAAAAGCT
>DASVSM010000473.1:0-5580 GCA_036388115.1 Flavisolibacter sp. | reverse complement strand
GTTTAATTTCCTTCTTTCAGCCGAAGGGAAGATCGTAGCAAAAGCCGTGAAGCAGGATTCTATCTTACCTTTACTGGCTAAATACATACACTAACTTTTACCCTCATTTTATGCAGGATCAACAACAGCAACCCCAAAACCAAATCAACATCGAAATAACCGAAGAAGTGGCCGAAGGCAGTTATGCCAACCTTGCTATCATCACCCATTCGCATGCAGAATTCGTCATCGACTTCGTGAACGTAATGCCTGGTACTCCCAAGAGCAAAGTGAAATCACGCATCATTTTTACACCGCAACATGCCAAACGGTTTATGAAAGCATTGATGGAAAATGTGCAGCGATACGAAGCGGCTAACGGATCAATAAAAGACCTCGAAGAAGTACAAATACCACTGACATTTGGTGGGCCTACAGCGCAGGCTTAGTGCTGGCTGCTTAAGAACAATAGAAAGATTGAGGACGATAACTAACAAGCCGGTAAATTATTGCCGGCTTGTTAGTTACACCCAGGTGTTGTTGAGATATTGATAACGGCATTAGCGGCCGTTGAAACTAGCTTAGCTTTTTCACATTAGAAGCGCCTGAACTTTTCTGGTTGATATTCGCGTTGCCGCGGTACTCTACATTACTGGCTCCCGATGCATCAATGTTCAGTTCTTTTTCGGCGGTAACAGCAGCTTCACTCGCACCGGATAGATCAAGGTTTGCTTCCTGTGTAGTCAGATCGAGACACAAAATTTTACTTGCACCACTGGCATCAGTTGAAAATTTATCGGCGTTCCCCGCAAGCTTTAACGTGCTTGCTCCGGAAAGCTCGGAAGTGAATTTAGAAACTTTCAGTTGCATGTTAATCTCGCTGGCGCCACTGGCATGCAGTGCTATTTCATCGCCTGTGATGGTGCCTTCACTGGTAATATTGCTGGCACCGGAAAGGTCTATTTCATTAAACTTCGAAGCCGAAACATAAACAATCACGTCTTTTGAGGGATCAAGGTTATACCCGCTCCGCGGCCGAATATGCAGCGTATTTCCGTCTACTTTCACCTCCAGGTATTCCTGCAGGTTGTCATCTGTTTCCACCCTTACTCCCGATGCAGCGTCCTGCTTCAAACGCACCGTTACCGCGCCGCTGACATCTAAGTTGGTAAAGCTGCTTACCTGCCGGTTTTGCGATACAACGTTTCCGTTCCCGCGGACTTTTTTGCCGCCTAAAAACGTGCAGGATGAAAGAAGAAAAAACGCGGTACACGCAAGAAGAAAATGTTTCATGATGGTTTTGTTTTGTGATGTGACGACCAAGATAGAAAAAAGGTTACAGACTTTGCCGGTGGATACAGAATGGTTACTGCCGGCCTCCAGGCAAAAGGTCTTCCGGAAAAGTTTCTAAGGTCCGGCTCTTCCCTTTAAATTGTCAGTGGGTATCTTCGCACCGCATGGCGGAAAAAATTATTATTCTTGACTTTGGTTCGCAGTACACGCAGCTTATTGCCCGTGCCGTACGGGAAGCCAATGTGTATTGTGAGATTCTTCCTTTCTCTAAAAAAATCGTTTTTGATGAAACAGTAAAAGGAGTGATCCTTTCCGGTTCACCTTTTTCGGTAAACGACAAAGAAGCGCCGGAGGTAAACGTGTTCGATTTAACCTACCAGGCGCCGGTACTCGGTGTCTGTTATGGAGCGCAGTTAACTGCCAAACAATTTGGCGGCAAAGTGGAGCGAAGTAACAAACGGGAGTATGGCCGTGCCATTCTGCACCAGCAAAAAGAAGATGCCCTGCTAAAAAACCTATTGCCGGCCTCGCAGGTTTGGATGAGCCATGGCGATTCAATTTTAGAACTGCCTGACGGATTCGAAATTCTGGCAACAACCGACAGCATTCCCATTGCTGCATTCAGAATGACCGCAGAGCAAGCGGCAGTTGGCAATAATACAACAACCACAAACCCTCTTTACGGTTTACAGTTCCATCCCGAAGTTTACCATTCCATTGAAGGCAAAAAGATCCTCCATAATTTTTTGGTGAACATCTGCGGCTGCTCGCAGGACTGGACGCCAGCACATTTTATTACCGATACGATTGAAGCCTTGCAAAAGCAGATCGGCGATCAGAAATGCGTGATGGCCATCAGCGGCGGTGTAGATTCTACGGTGGCGGCAACACTTATCAGCCGCGCCATTGGTGATAACCTGCACTGCATATTTGTTGACAATGGCGTGCTGCGCAAAGATGAATTCGAAGCAGTTTTAGCCACCTATAAAAACCTTGGCCTGAACGTAAAAGGCATTGATGCCAAAGAAGATTTTTACAAAAAACTGAGAGGCAAAACCGACCCCGAGAAAAAGCGCAAGGCTATTGGAAAAATGTTCATCCAGATTTTTAATGACGAAGCAAAAAAAATAAAAGGCGTAAAGCTGTTAGGCCAGGGAACCATCTATCCTGATGTGATTGAAAGTGTGTCAGTGCACGGCCCTTCAGTCACCATCAAATCGCACCACAACGTGGGTGGGCTTCCCAAAAAAATGCATCTGAAATTGGTGGAACCGCTTCGCTCCCTTTTTAAGGATGAAGTAAGAAAAGTTGGCCTGGAATTGGGTATCCCCGTAGACCTTATCAGCCGCCATCCTTTTCCCGGCCCTGGTTTAGCTATCCGGATCTTGGGCGAAGTAACGGCGGAGAAAGTAGATCTTTTGCAACGGGCTGATGACATCTATGTTAAAGCCCTGAAGGAGCACAATCTCTATGCAACGGTTTGGCAGGCAGGCGCCATCTTACTGCCGGTGCGCAGTGTGGGTGTAATGGGTGATGAAAGGACATACGAGTTCACCGTGGCCTTAAGAGCCGTGACAAGTGTGGATGGAATGACCGCTGACTGGGCACACCTGCCGTATGATTTCTTAGCCAAAGTGTCGAACGAGATCATTAATTCGGTAAGAGGCATCAACCGTGTGGTGTATGATATCAGCAGCAAGCCGCCGGCAACGATTGAGTGGGAATAATGCTCTTTGTTTTTATAAACAAGTAAAAATTAAAAAGTAAAAATTCAAAAGGGCCACACAGTTTGAATTTGACTTTTGACTCTGTCCAATGAAAAAATATTTCTTTCTTTTTGTATTTCTATTGTTGACGGCTGTTGGCTTTTCACAAACGGTCAATCGTCACAAGATTGCTGTATTTGCTCCCCTGTATTTGGATTCTGCCTTCAACTATTCGGGCAACTATGCCTTCAACAAAAGCTTTCCCAAGTTTTTAAATGCGGGCATCGAATTCTACCAGGGCGTGCAGTTAGCACTCGATTCTTTGCAAAAGCAAGGTGCACCGCTGGAAGTCTTTATCTATGATATAAAATCAAGAACAACATCGCTTCAGCAGTTATTAAGAAGTCCTGAACTGGCAAACGTAGAAATGTTCATTGGCCAGTTGAGTGCGGCGGAAACAAAGTTGCTGGCTGATGTGGCAATGGCAAGAAAAATTCCTCTTATCTCAGCTACATTGCCTAACGATGCAGGCGTGGCTGCCAATCCTTACTTTGTTGTTCTCAATACCACGTTGCAGGGGCATATTGAAGGCATCTACAAAATGCTGCAACGCAGTTATGCACTGGATAACATTGTTGTTTTTCGTAAAGCAGGTTTGCAGGAAGATGCCATTAAAACAAACTTCATCGAGTTTGGTAAAAGCACTGCATCAGTTCCGCTGAAAATGAAGTTTGTGGATGTTGGCGTTGACTACACAGCGCAAACCCTGCTGGCTCATCTGGACAGCACGAAGCGTAACGTCATTATTGCCGGCAGCATGGAAGAATACTTTGGTACAAAGTTGGCCGCCACCCTTGCGCCACTGAGCAAAAAATACCCTTCGCTGTTGGTTGGCATGCCAACCTGGGATAATGTAAACTTCAATAAAACCGAATTTAAAGGGGTTGATATTGTGTACAGCACACCTTTCTTTTACAACCGCCTAACGCCGCTGGAAAGCAAGCTGGCCACTGATTTTGAAAAGAATATCGGCAGCCGCCCGACCGATATGTTCTTCCGGGGTTACGAATCCGTGATGCGGTTTGCCTTGCTTCTTCTGGATACAAAAAAAGATGTGGCTTCAGAGCTTACCCGGAAAGGAAATGCAATCTTCACCCGCTTCGATATTCAGCCTGTGTTCAAGAACAAACAAGCCATGACGCTGGATTATTTTGAGAATAAGAATGTGTATTTTGTAAGAGTGAGCAACGGGGCAAAGCGGTTGATGTAAGAATTTTTAGTTCACGAGTTTATAAGTTCACTTGTGATGCGGAAGTAATTGCCCTCGTTCTGTTGGAATCATACGTAAATTTAAGAAACGTTTTATTTATGAGTGAAGCGGAAAAAAAGATAGTAGCTGGTTATGCAAGTTTGCTAGGCGGCTTGAGTAAAGAAGCCAGGCTGGAGCTCATAAACGTTCTTTCCAAATCTCTCGCAAATGAAATTAATTTGCACGACCGTATTCCTCAAAATTTTGACGGCTTCATTTCCGAAAAGTCAGCCGAAGAAATTATAGAAGACCTACGCACCTCCCGGCAATTCCACGAAAAAGACCTGAACTTTTGAAGAAATATATTCTTGATACAAGTACTTGTGTCTTTTTTATGCGGGGCCGCCTAAATCTTGCCGAAACCTTTGGAAGGATTGGAAATGAAAACTGTTTTATTTCCGAAATCACTGTTGCTGAATTACGCTATGGAGCGGAAAAAAGTTTAGACCCGGTCCATTCTCATCAAAGTCTCGATGCATTCTTAATCATTTCACAATCGTCCCGATCTTCTATTCCATTCGACGTTATGCGCAAGAAAAGGTGCGTTTGCAAAAGTTGGGCACACTATTGCATGATGAATTTGATATGCTGATTGGTGCAACAGCGATTGAAAACGATTTCGTTCTGGTAACAAGCAACACAAAGCATTTTGCCCGGTTTGAAAATATCCAACTGGAAAACTGGCTTACCGCCTGATGGAAGACGCACAAAATCTCACATCTGACTTGCGAACAAGTGAACCTTGTCAACCGGTGAACAATATACTGCTGGCATGTTCTTAGTATAACTCTATCACATGCCCCTCATCGAATTCACCGACAAAGGCCTCTACTGCCCTCCCGGCGATTTTTACATTGATCCCTGGCGTGGCGTTGACCGTGCTGTTATCACCCATGCGCACAGCGATCATGCCCGGTGGGGAAGCAAGGCCTACCTCTGTCATCCTTACTCGAAGCCATTGCTGGAAACACGTTTGGGCCCAAACAATTATCAGACATTGGAGTGGAATAGTCCCATTGATTTCCATGGTGTAAAACTATCTCTTCATCCTGCCGGCCATATCATTGGTTCATCACAGGTACGTATAGAATACAAAGGAGAAGTATGGGTGTTCACGGGAGATTATAAAACAGAGAACGATGGCATCAGTGGTGAATTTGAGCCGGTGAAATGCCACAACTTCATCACCGAAAGCACTTTTGGCTTGCCTATCTATAGATGGAAGCCACAACAGGAGATCTACAACGGCATACAGGAATGGGTACGAAAAAACCAGGTGGTTGGAAAGTCGTC
>DASVSM010000472.1:0-3604 GCA_036388115.1 Flavisolibacter sp. | reverse complement strand
CAACGTTAACTATATCTCCCATTATATTGTTGGAAACGAAGTGATGATCGCCAATGTAAACGAGCTGCACGCCACCGATCATTCCAAATTTGGCAATGGCATTATCAAAGAAGGTGAAGCAGAGGAAGTACGCATCTGGCTGGAAGTATGCAATGAAAACGGCGGACGTAAGATTATTCCCTTCAACGGAATGCAACCTGGCGATGCCTTCATCTGGAGTAAATACCGCGACGATGAGGAATTGATGGATAAGTTCAAGGAGTTCACAGAAAAAAAATTTGATAAGCAACGCGGTTATTATGGGAAGATCGGCGACAACTGTGTGATTAAAAACACAGCAATCATCAAGGATGTCTGGGTTGGCACGAACGCCTACATAAAAGGCGCGAACAAGCTAAAAAACTTAACCATTAATTCTTCGGTGGAAGCACCATCGCAAATTGGTGAAGGCTGCGAACTGGTAAACGGGATCATCGGCTTTGGCTGTCGCATTTTTTATGGTGTGAAAGCCGTTCGTTTTTTTATGGCTTCTCATTCGCAACTGAAATATGGTGCAAGGCTGATCAATTCTTACCTCGGCAATAATTCTACAATCTCCTGTTGCGAGGTACTGAACTCCCTCATCTTTCCATCGCATGAGCAACACCACAACAACTCCTTTTTAATTGCGGCTACGGTAATGGGTCAAAGCAATGTTGCTGCCGGCGCTACCCTTGGCTCCAACCATAACAGCCGTGCAGCCGATGGTGAAATGCTGGCGGCCCGCGGCTTTTGGCCAGGCTTGTGTGTGAGCTTAAAACACAATTCAAAATTTGCTACGTTCAGCTTACTGGCAAAGGGAGATTATCCTGCGGAATTAAACATTCAGTTGCCGTTCAGCCTTGTCAGTAATGACGAAACAACCAACAAACTGATTGTGATGCCTGCCTACTGGTTCATGTATAACCTTTATGCACTGGCACGGAATTCGGCCAAATATGTTGACAGAGATAAGCGAACAAAAAAAATACAGACCATTGAATACGATTACCTGGCACCGGACAGTGTTAACGAGATTTTTACCGGTATCCGGTTATTGCAAAAATTTACTGCGCAGGCATTCCATAAGGAGCCGACAGATGAAGCATCGCTGGTAGCAGAGGGGGAAAGAATTTTGTCTGATGAATCAATTGATTTGAAAAAGGTGGAAATATATGCTGATGGATTTGAATGCACCAGCCGGAAAACACTTGTCATTAAGGCCAGGGAAGCCTACAACATATACAAGGAACTTGTGGTCTATTACGGAATAACACAGGTGCTGGCGTTTGTTCATCATCAATCTGTTTCTTCACTGGATGATTTATTAAATGCCCTGCCCCAGCATCCGGAACGTTTAGAATGGCTCAACATCGGTGGACAATTGCTGCCGAAAATGGCAACACAAGAATTGATCAAAAACATAAAGAGCGGCGAGACAAAAAGCTGGAATGAAGTACACCAGTTCTACCAGCAAAATGGCCGGATTTATGGCGAGCAAAAGCTTCATCATGCATACGCCTCCCTGCTGGAAATACTAAACATAGAGAGACAGGACCTGACGCCGCAACGCTTTTCTGCTTTACTTCTGCAGGCTGTAAAAACAAAAACCTGGATGGTTGAAAACATTTATGAGTCCCGTGCCAAAGATTACCAGGGCGAGTTCCGGAAGATGATGTACGACAACGATCAGGAGATGGAAAAAGTTATTGGTAAACTCGATGACAATGTTTTTATCAGCCAGCAGCGCCAGGAGCTGGAAGACTTTAAAAAACAGGCCGAAGCCATCGCAAAACGGTTCAGTCCGGCTGTATTGCAAAGCCACTAACTTTTCCTGCAAGGCTATTTTTTACGGAAGAAGATCCGGACGGGAACTCCTTTGAAATCAAAGTTTTCCCGCAGCTTATTTTCCAGGTAATTCCTGTATGGCGTCTTTATATCATCCGGATAGTTGGAAAAAAATGCAAACGACGGAACTACGGTAGGTATCTGTGTTACATACTTTATTTTAACCGGGTTTCCTCTTACAACTGGCGGATGATATGCTTCAATTGCTTTCAGCAAGATATCATTCAACACAGACGTCGGGATCCTGCGTTTGCGGTTTTCATAAACATCTAACCCGGCTTCAATGGCTTTGAATATCCGCGTTTTTTCTATAACGGAAATAAACAATATCGGCACATCATTAAACGGGGCCAGCCTTTCCCGCAATGTTTTTTCGTAGTCTCTGGCAGTATTGGTTTCCTTGGCTACCAGGTCCCATTTATTTACTAATACAACAATGCCTTTCCCTTTTTTAGCTGCTAAACTGTAGATAGTTAAATCCTGGGCTGTTATCCCTTTTTCCGCATCAAGCAATAGCAAACAAACGTCGGCTTCATCCAATGCCTTAATGGCCCTGATAACGGAATAAAACTCCAGGTCTTCGTGCACTTTTGCCTTGCGGCGAATACCGGCCGTATCGATGAGTATAAAATCTTTTTGGAACAGGTTATAGCGGGTGTGAATGGTATCTCTGGTAGTACCGGCAATATCACTGACAATTGTCCGCTCCTCGCCTACCAGTGCATTTAACAGCGACGACTTACCGACATTGGGCTGACCAATTATAGCAAACTTAGGTATGTCCATTTCTTCAGCAAACTCACTTTCTTCTTTGATCAATGCCGTTACGTCATCCAGCAGATCACCGGTGCCGCTGCCGCTGATAGCGGAAATGAAAAATACCTTTTCGAAACCCAGGCTGTAAAACTCGGAGGCTTCCAGTAAGCGAGCATTATTGTCCACTTTATTTACCACCAAAAAAACTGGCTTGGTTGACCGGCGCAAAACATCCGCCATCGCATCGTCCAGGTCAGTCATGCCGGTAGCTGCATCCACAATAAACAAGATCACGCTGGCTTCGTCCACGGCAATGCGAACCTGCTTGCGTATTTCTCGTTCAAACACATCTTCCGTGTCTGGGACAAACCCTCCGGTATCAATTACATAAAAGCTCTTTCCGTTCCAATCGGCAATGCCATACTGGCGATCCCTTGTTACACCCGGCGTGTCTTCCACAATTGCTTTCCGCTGTTCCAGCAAGCGATTAAAGATGGTGCTCTTTCCCACGTTCGGACGTCCTACTATTGCTATTGTAAATGCCATATTTTTTTGCTGTAAGCTGTCAGCTTCGAGCTACGAGCTCTATACTTTCCGCTACTTTCTTTTAGTGAAATTTATTTCATCAGTCTCGAAGCTTCTGTCTAGTACCCGTACTCTTTTAAATACAATTCGTTCTCCCGCCAGTTAGGGCGCACTTTGACAAACAGTTCAAGGAACACTTTTTGTTCCAGAAATTTTTCAATCTCCTGCCGGGCAGTTGAACCGATCTGCTTGATCATCTTTCCACCGTCACCGATGATGATTGCCTTTTGCGATTCCCGCTGCACAATGATTTCAGCCCTGATTTTTATTAGTGTTGATTTTTGTTTGAATTCGCTCACTACCACCGTTGTCTGGTAAGGGATCTCTTCTTCAAACAGGGCATAAATCTTCTCGCGAATCATCTCCGCCACAAAAAACTTTGTTGGCAGGTCAGAAA
>DASVSM010000471.1:0-2451 GCA_036388115.1 Flavisolibacter sp. | reverse complement strand
ATAGTGCGGAGTGCACAAGTACATAAATACCTGGATGAAACAATTCCTGCTGAAGAATTTCCGGTGTTGCGTCAACGGCGGATCGATTATCCCCATCTGCGTAAGTTAACTGATATACACTGCCTACCCGGCGCCGGTCCTAAGCTGGTCTTGGATTCTGACATGCTATTTTTCCAAAAGCCTGTTCAACTACTGAACTGGATGCAAAGCCAACGCGGAATGCTATTTATGCGGGATGCAACCGAATCATATGGCTACTCAAAACCTCTTATGTTGGCTTTGAGTGGAGCTGCTTCTATACCGGATCGCTTAAATGTTGGCGTTGCTGGTATGAGTTCAAATCAAATCAATTGGCGGGAGTTAGAGCATTGGACTGCAACAATGCTAAAGAAAGAAGGAAGTTCCTATCTGCAGGAGCAGGCACTAACTGCCATGATTGCTGCAGGACGTGAGTATAAGTTCTTGGATGAAGACTTATATAAAGTTCTTCCTATCATCCGAGGCCAACATATACCTGAAACCCTACATCATTATGTGGCTGAAGCCAAGTATGATTATTTTGTAAAAGGTTGGCCGAGCATATTGTCTACTATTCGATCTAGCTGCTAAGGACGGCATCAAGAGTGCCTGCTGTTAGTGACTAAGTTCATCTTTAAAACGCCGGCCTTATAAGCCAGCGTAATTGTAATTTCATATGAAAATTTTATTAACCGCCGACCCTGAAATTCCCGTACCACCTTCCCTATATGGAGGAATTGAAAGAATCATTGATATGTTGGTTAAAGGGTATGTTAACCGTGGCCATGATGTTACTTTATTTGCGCACCCAGATTCAGAAGTTCCCTGCAGGCTTGTTCCATGGAGGGCCAGGCAAAGTAGAGGGATAAATAATATGCTGATCAACACCGGGCAATTGTTTTCTCATATTTTGAAAGAGCAATATGATATCATTCATAGTTTCAGCAGGCTTGCTTACCTTACTCCTGTCTTACCAATGAGAATCCCGAAGGTGATGAGCTACCAGCGGGAACCAACACTCTCTCAAATAAAAAAAGCGGCACAGTTGTCAAGCAAAGGATCCCTGGTGTTCACCGGATGCAGTGATTATATCTCGAATCAAATAAAGCCATATGCAAATTCGGTAACTGTTTACAACTGTGTGCCCGTTGAACGCTACGACTTTTCGCCTTCAATTAAAGAGGATGCACCATTGAGCTTCCTTGGCAGGATTGAGCCAATTAAGGGAACACACATTGCAGTGCAAGTTGCGCAACGAACTAACAGGAGGCTGGTTATTGCAGGAAACATTCCTGCTGAAGGAGAGGTTTATTTCAAAGAAAAAATTAAACCTCATCTGAATGAACGCATACAATATATAGGTCCTGTTAATGACCAACAGAAGAATGATTTCTTAGGCCAGTCAGCTGCTTTTTTAATGCCTATACAGTGGAACGAGCCATTCGGGATTGTGATGGCTGAAGCAATGGCCTGCGGAACGCCGGTTGTAGGGTTTCCTTTCGGCTCAGTGCCCGAGGTGGTAGACCATGGCATTACAGGGTATTTGTGCAAAGATACTGACGATATGGTAAACAGTGTATCAACGATCTACTCGATTGATCGTAAAAAAGTGCGTGAAGAGGCCATCAAACGTTTTAGTGACACCGTCATTGTGTCAGCGTACATCGACTTATATAAAACTATGTTAAGCCAAAATAAACAATCAAGAGTCAAGCATCATCTTTAATTATCAGATCCAATAAGTTCTTTCTTTATCAACTATTAAACCTTACACTGTGAACCCGATTCATTACTTCTGGGTTGGAGAGACTTTCTCGAACCTGGAAATCCTGACTTTTCAATCCTGCAGAAAGAACAATCATACGCCTTGCGTTTGGACTTACAACGAAATCAAAAACGCTCCAGATTTTGTACGCATGGAGGATGCCTCAACAATCCTAGACAGAAATACATTTAACCACTATATCCACGAGTTAAAACTTCCATTAGCCAACATCAGCGACATTTTCAGGTATCATCTCTTACATAAAATCGGTGGTTATTATTCAGATACTGATGTTGTGGTTATTAAAAACTTTGATACGATTGATGATGAGGAATTTTTCTGCTCAACCCATGAATACGAATGGGGAGAATGCGCAAACGGATGTTTTATGAAGGTTAAAGCCGGTTCGGCTGTTTCACATTTCCTTCTTGACGAATGCGGTAAAAGGCTGACGGAAATGGAGCAGGCGGCAACCGGTAAAATTGAATACTGTCACTTAGGGCCGTTTGTAGTCCAGGAATGTACCCGCCAAATGCCTATAAAAGTATTGTCTTACGATCACATCAATCCTATTCACTGGAGATGGGTGCATGAATTGATCGCTTTTAAAAAGCTGAATCGTAAGTTTTATTATAAAAGTAAACTTCGGCGGTACCTGCCAAAAATTG
>DASVSM010000470.1:0-1760 GCA_036388115.1 Flavisolibacter sp. | reverse complement strand
CGCAACTCCCGCTCTTTTTTCTGTTGCCGTTGTGTGGACAGCCAGAAGTTATAGGCATGAAACAGGATGAAGTTCATGAAGTAAGTGGTAATTAGATTGTAGGTATCCGTTAGCACAGCCTTGCTTGGATAGGGATCCTGCAAAATTTTTGTTTTTATCTGATAGACAATAAACACACTGATGATGGCATACACGCAGCTAACAGGCAGGTGAAGCATTGAACGCCGGAATAAGGTAAGGTGTTTCAGGCGGACAAAAAATAACCACCAAAAGGGGGTAATGACAAGTGCTTTGATACAGGCTACAACCAGATTTGTCAGAATAAATTTGTCCATCGTGAGTGCCTGGCTGTCTTCAAACACACCACCGAAAAAATAAATGCTGCCCAGGAGAATTGGCCACATCACCACAAATGCAAACCATAACAATGCCTCACCTATACGAAACCCGATAAATGTTCGCTGATAAAAAAATGTACGGACACTCTTCAACAAAGAAAACCGAAACGGTTGATCGGTGGAGCTAGGCGGAGCGGATGCCGATAATTGCATGGAGAAATTTTGAAGGGTGAATATAAAAAAGTTTAAAATTTTTCTGCCATGCTTCAAACCGAATTTACATGTGAAAGGTGCTGTCATTAAAATGACAACACCTTGTGTTACACTTTAGAAACACCAATTCACTACCTGATATAGGCATATTGCCGGTCGGCCGTCCATAGTGATAAACAGAGTTGTAAAGGCAAACCAGCAAGGGTACAATGATAGCCTGAACAGATTTTGAGCGGTTTCAAATTCTGTACGCCTGTTTCGTCCTTTCCTTGCCGGCGTCTCATTACCGGTTATTGGTCCTGCTTCTTCTTACCGGCATTTACATCAACACGACATATGATCTTCTAATTTTTCCTGAAGCTAAACAGGCAACGGCGCAGCTGCCTGCTTTTTCCGACGAAGTGCCTGCAGGAGCGACGAATGACATTGGACAGAATGGTGGCTTTACTGTACCGTTTGTCGGAAATGATCACCGGTCCGTGTCAGGCTGAAGTAGGTTTGTTTTCTAAAACTAATTGTGATGAGAAACCTTATCTGTCTTTTGTTTATTGTTTGTCTTTGCAGTTGCAAGCAAGAAGCGGTTCCGCTTCATACCCCTTATAAAAAGCTACGCGTTGCTAATGAGACAGCGCCCAAAAAGGAAGAAACACCCACAGCGATGGCAGCCGATGACCTGGCAGATGATAAAGTGAAAAAAGGTCACAAGAAGCTTCCTTCCCTGTTTATTGTTTCACTGGCGCCCATCAATTTCGAAAACTGATTCGTTTCAAAAACAACGGTTGAATAGAACCTTGGCCGTGCCTACCACAGGCAATGAAGTATTGATGATAGCGATCTGCTACTTGGTTAGGTTTATGCGTAAACAAGTAATAGTCCGGTTAACGGATTCATACTATGCTTATAAGAGCGGCCACCTTAAAACGTTGCGGAAGCCTGTTGTTTTTTAACCCTCATTCACCCAGCCATTTTTTAAAATCCGGCGCCTTCAACCGGCTGATGATAACATCTTCACAGGGAGCCGGTTTGACTTGTACTTTCAGCTTTCCGCCAAACCAGGCGTGCACTTTCTCTATGGCATCGTAATGCAGGATAAACTGCCGGTTTGCCCGGAAGAAATATTGGCCATCAACTTCACTTTCAACTTCATCCAGTCGTTTATCAAAAACAAGGTCTTCGCCTGTTTTGGTTTTTATGTAGAGCAGTTTATCC
>DASVSM010000469.1:0-2617 GCA_036388115.1 Flavisolibacter sp. | reverse complement strand
CGGGTAGTGTTGTAAGATGCGTTTCCTCCGTATCAACAAGTGTCATTGCTTCCGGTGCGGTGCTTTGCAGAATGTGATAACCACATGTTGGAATCAGCGCTGTCGTTAAACCTGCACCGCTGCCCATGCAAGCTTTTGTTGCTAAAACAACAGCGCCCATCTTTCCATAGCTTCCGCCGATAACGAGTGAATGGCCAAATGTTCCTTTGTGCGCAAATCGCTGACGGGGCCTGAATATCTTTCGGATCATCCCTTCGTCCAGTAAGAGGGAATTATTTTGAACGACAGAAAGAAAATCTTCGAGCAAGCCAATATCTAACACGTTGACCTGGCCAATAAAAGGCGCATTTTCCTGCACCAATAAGCCAGGTTTATAACACTGAAATGTGAGGGTGTAATCTGCTTTAATAATGGCATTGCCAAGCGAAGACCGGTCAATAAATAAACCGCTCGGAAGATCAATGGAAATGATGGTAGCCGGCGATACATTGATATGATTCACCAATGCTGCTGATAATCCATCCAACGGTTTATTCAAACCCGAACCAAACAAGGCATCTACAACAACATCGTTGTTCCTGATTTTCGGAAGGTTTGCGTCGGATTGAACAAAATGAACATCAGCGGCTGGTAGCTCCTGCAGCCGTTGCAAATTGAGTTGGAAATCATCGCTTCCCAACTTGCCGGATTCAAGGATATAGATCGATACATTGTATCCTTTTTGGATCAGCAATCGGGCAATGGCCAATCCATCACCACCATTGTTTCCCTTTCCGCAAAAAATCAAAAACTTCTTGTCGAACCATTGGCAGTTCAATAGCCACTGTGCACATTTTTGTGCCGCCCGTTCCATCAGGTCAATGGATGAAATGCCTTCGTGTTGTACCGTAAACCGGTCCCAGGCCCTGATCTGTTCAGCTGATAGAATTTGCACGTTTAAAAATAAGCCAACTACTCTTCACCTTCTTCAGGATGGCCATTGTAGGTGCCAAATACTTCGTAGAGTTTTTTGGCCGTGCTGTACACACCCTGGTTGTACCTGTTCGAAATGATAATGATCGTTGCCTTTTCATCGGGCATGCGGGAGAATGCGGAATTGAACCCATGCCAGTGGCCGTTGTGATAAATGATCTTTTTCCCGGTTGGGTAATTCAGCAGACGCCATCCTAAACCATAATTATATGTACCTGGTTTTTCGTTACTATAAGGCGTATAGGCCGAATCAAGTGTCTGCTGTTTCAATACCTTTTCTTCGTACAGTGCACGGTCCCATAGCAACAGGTCTCTTGGGGTTGAATAGATGTTCTTATCACCATAAGGCCCGTCTGAAAAATCAAGGCTCCACAAAGCACCGTTCGGCTGAAAGGATTGCATGTGCTTCGTTTGTTCGTTCGGGCCAATAACAAAAGAATTGTACATGCCAAGCGGTTCAAAAATCGTTTTCTTCATGTACTCTGGAAACGACATGCCGCTGACCTTTTCTACAATCAATGCCAGCAGAACATAGTTGGTATTGCAATACTGAAAACGCTTGTCTGCATTGGCTGCTTTTGGTGGCTGCCAGTTGATGAGCGTATTCAGCACGTCGGTATTTGTGGCCTGTAGGTTACGTACCCATTTGCCCTTTTCCATGTAGTACAAATAGTTGGGCAAACCGCTCCGGTGGTTGAGCAGTGTTTTAACCGTTACACCAGTGTAAGGAAAGCCCGGAAAATATTTTACAACATCATCATCAAGGTTCAGTTTTCCGTCTTCCCACAATTTCATGATAGCGGCAGCGGTCATTGTTTTGCCGGTGGAAGCAATCTGGAAAGGTGTTTCGGCTGTAATGCTGTCTTTTTGCTTTTGCCTCGGATCTTGCAGACCAACATATCGCTCATAAACAATATCTCCATCCTTGGCTACCAGTATGGCCCCATTAAAAGAGCCGCGAAGCAGTGATTTTTCAACCACCGCTGCCACTGCATTGTGATATTGTAAACTATCTTTTTTTGATAACGTGTGTGCATGGAAGGCCGTGGAAGAAATCTCATTTTTCAGCACCGGCACATCACTCTTGGGTGAGTGACAACCGTAAACAGTAATTAAAAGGAGCAGCGGAATAAGGTTGTTTTTCAAAAGACGTTGATTAAAAAGTTCAGTAAAGACGGTAAAAATATTTTTTTATTGCTCACAAAAACAACTCCAACTTCAAAATTTGTAACGCAGCCAAGTTATTGCGCATATTTGTAGTATGGAGGCAACAAGTTACCCAAAAGAAAAAATTAAGGTTTTACTATTAGAAAACGTAAGTGATACTGCTGTCAGAAACTTTTCCCGCGCCGGTTACACACAAGTGGAGAAGTTAACCAAGGCACTGCCTGAGGCAGATTTGGTAGAAGCCGTAAAGAACGTTCACCTATTGGGCATCCGGTCTAAAACGCAGATCACGGAACGGGTGCTGGAGGCTGCTAAAAAGCTGCAGGCCATCGGTTGTTTTTGCATTGGCGTTAACCAGGTTAACCTTGAGAAAGCCACCGATTGTGGTGTGGCTGTATTTAATGCGCCGTATTCCAATACAAGATCGGTGGCTGAGCTGGTGATTGGCGCTGCTATTATGCTCATCCGCAGGATACCC
>DASVSM010000468.1:0-3486 GCA_036388115.1 Flavisolibacter sp. | reverse complement strand
TAAGGCCCGTGACTGTAATCTTATCCGCTATGCCATCATTTGGGTTGTACCCTCGGCCCCTTGAAATTTTTCCGGGCATATCATAGGTTCCCGCATTGGCGCCATCGTAATTATTAGCGGTGGCATCGAGTACAGTATTATTAAGATGGTAAACTCCTCTGAAGTTAGCCTCCCACGTGCCCGTTACATTTTGTTGAGAGGTGGCGGCGCCATTCCCGTAATACATGTAGATAACCGTATTGGCGGAAGATGACAGGCTGGGAATTTCTACCCATGCTACAATGGTTCCTGATGCACTGGTATAGCTTTCTATTTCATGCGCCAGTTTTGTGGTCCCGTCTGAAGAAGTGAAAAGAATATCGTCTCCATCTGCCTGTGCCCTTACCTGAAGATCGGCATCTGCCCTGCTGATAAGTACGGGAAAATTAGTATGCGGCCCTGCTCCCACCTTTGTATAATCAATGGTAATGGCCTTGCGGTATAACCAACTGGCATTATACCATGATTGCCCCTGTGCTTTCGTTACCGAAAAAAAGGTAAGACAAAGAATGACAGCAGTTATGAAAGGCGCAGTTAGTTTTTTCATACACAGGGTTGGACGCGGGTAAATGTACGTTTACGATTGTAAGTTTACTAGCGTTTGGGTTCTTAGTTAAAAAATCTAAGGGAAAGTACTTTCCTGAAACAGAAAAACACTTAGGGAATGACAGGGGAAAAACCTTCTTCTTCAGGAAAAATACGATGCTCTTCAGACGCCATTGGCGTGTTTTGCCGGAAACAACTTAGCTGCCTGCCAATTTTACGTTAGTTGGTCAGTGCTGCCTCTAAACCCTGCCTCAACATTGTTCTTAATGGACTTCTGGTTACTTCTCCCCTTCTCTTAAACAACAGGACATTGGAAAGTTAACCGATCACCTGAAACCCTCCATCAATCCATGCAGTGCTTTTACCAACTCATTCGACATACGATGGCCTGTCCTTCTCCACCCCCATAGCTTTACTCCTTCAAATAAAAAAAACCACAACCATGTATAAAAAAGTTATCCTTCTGCTCATGATCGCCATCCCTGCCATCAGCCAGGCGCAATTAGGCGGATTGCTGAAAAAAGCAAAGAACAAAGTAGAGCAGCGCATCGAGAATAAAGTGGACAATGAAATGAACAAAACGCTTGACCAGGTGGAAGGAAAGCAAACTACGTCTTCTAACACCAGCACAACCGCCACTTCTGCATCTTCAACCGAACAGCCAACAGAAGAAAAGCCTTCGTTAAAAAGCTATTCCAAATTTGATTTTGTACCAGGCGAAAAAATCATTTATGCAGAGGACTTTGCGCAGGATGCGATAGGCGAATTACCGCTGACCTGGAATTCAAGCGGCAAAGGCGAGGTGCAAACCATTGAAGGCAAACAAGGCAAATGGCTGCGCGGTTTTGAAAACACATTTTACCTGACGGGCAATAAAAAAAGCTTTGGCGAAAACTACACCGTAGAATTTGATGCTATCTTCTATTTTCAGCCGAAAGTAAAGGGTTATGTTTTGCCTTATTGGAAGGCGGGGCTTATGAGCAGCGGTGGTATGGACCCGGCCGATAATTCTTTCCTGAGAGACCAGGGGAAATTCAATGCCACGCAAATCACTTTTAGCCCTGGCAGCAACGGCGCCGCCTTTGTGGAAAGCGAAGCCAAAGGTTCGCCATCATTCAAAAGCGACCGGATGTATCTTGGTGACCTGACACCTTTCTTCAACCAGGTAGTTCACTACTCCGTGCAGGTGCAAAAAACACGTTTCCGTATGTGGATCAACGACCGAAAAGTTTTTGATATTCCCCGTGCAATGATCGCCAAGGACACAATGAACCAACTGTATTTTTATCTCGAAAGCTCTAACTACGAGGAAGACGAAATCGGATTGTTCGTGTCGAACATTAAAGTGGCTACGGGCCTGCCAGATACCAGACATAAGCTGATTGAAGAAGGTAAATTCTCAACTACCGGAATTTTATTTGATGTGAATGCTGCTACCATCAAACCCGAAAGCAATGGCGTATTGAAAGAGCTTGGCGGTTTGCTGAATGAACACAAAGACGTTAAAATAAAGATCATTGGTCACACAGACAGCGATGGTACCGATGCCGCCAACCTGGAACTTTCGAAGAAAAGATCGGAAGCGGTGAAGGCAGCACTGGCAAAAGATTACAGCATTGACGAAAGCCGCATACAAACCGACGGCAAAGGCGAAAGCACGCCTGTTGGCGACAACAAAACAAAAGAAGGCAAAGCACAGAACCGACGCGTAGAGTTCATTAAACTATAACCACAGTTACTTATAAATGAAAGGTTATCAGCATAGAAAGCTGGTAACCTTTCGCTTTTTATAAACCCGGGGCTCTTTTTATGCGAAAACCGTTCCTGCCTGTCTCATTATAACACGCATGGCCTTTACGGAAGAAGACCGTTACCTGTTGCCAAAAGAAATAACAAACGGCACGATATACACCTATAAAACCGGGACTGAGCCGAGCGGAATGCAGGCTATTTATCTGACGATGCAGGGAACAACCAACACACTGGCTTTCTTAAAATTTTGATCCAACGATCATTTAACCTGCCAGGTATTGCTCTATTTCCATTTCATTCAGGCTTTCTAGCAGTTCATGATATCACACCTTTCCCCACCCTTTTGCAAACACCAACTTCGTATACACAATTCATCATTAAAACATTTTTATGCAACGTTATAATATCTTCTTCCCCATTCACAAAGGTCTCCGTGCCATGCTTTGCGAAACGGCTGTTCAATTGCAGCAAACATCGTTCGCTGATGCCGAGGAAGCTGCTGAAACAGTTGAGCTGGTAAAGACAGTGGTTGGATTATTTGAAAGTCATGCACACAAAGAAGATACGTATGTGTTCCCTGCTATTGCTGCTTACGAGCCTTCGGTAGTAGCAGCCTTTGAAGGGGAGCATGTGGAAGATCATCAATTGGGAGAAAGCCTGCAGAAATGGATTACCGCATTTGAATACGCTGTATCGCCTTCGGCAAAGACGACAATTGGTGAAGAACTTACGAAAGCCTACATCCAGTTCATGGTGTTCAACCTTCGCCACATGGCAAAGGAAGAGCAGGTGATCAGTCCCATTCTGTGGCGCTATTACAGCGACAGCGAGTTGCACGACATCACATTAAAAATTATGAAAGCAGTACCGCAGCATGAGATGGCTTTCTTCAGCCGCTGGATGGTAAGAGGCCTGAACAATGCTGAAATTCTGTACTGGCTGAAAGGTGTGAAGAACACCGCCCCGCAGCCCGCCTTCCACGCGTTGTTGTCTGTTGCAGAAAGAGAATTGGATCCTCATCGCTGGAGCTTTGTACAGGAATCATTAACCGAAGGCGCTATGGTAGCATAAGCCAGTAGGCAATAAACAATTGGCAACTCATTATTCATCACTCATTATTCATTATTCATCACTCGTCATCATGAAACA
>DASVSM010000467.1:0-9968 GCA_036388115.1 Flavisolibacter sp. | reverse complement strand
TTCCTCCTGTATGATGTCGGTCTTTTGAAAACATTGCCCGACAACGAATGGCGAAACGGCTTTGCAGAAGTCATTAAGCATGCTGCTATACTGGATGCTACCTTGTTTAAAGAACTGGAAAAACGGCAAGTTTCATTCTTTCAAAAAAACAAACCAGCCCTGCAAAAACTAGTTCAGCGAAATGCGTTGCTGAAAACGAAAGTGGTGAAAGAAGATGAGTTTGAAAAGTCGAAACGACGGTTGCTGAACTTTGGTCATACACTCGGCCATGCAGTGGAAAAACAATATGGCCTGATGCATGGTGAAGCAGTTGCAGTGGGGATGGCATTTGCCGGTAAGCTTTCAGCCGATATGCTTCAATTTAAAAGTGCGGACAGGTTGCTGAAACTGATTGACCAATACAACTTACCGGTCACTACGGGCTACAACAAACAAAAAGTTTTTGATGTGCTGATCAGCGATAAAAAAAGGGAAGGAGAGCAGATGAATTTTATTCTGCTTGAAAGGATCGGCAAAGCAGTTATAAAGAAAATTTCTTTACAGGAAATATACAACGCCATTTAATGCAGGTTACTATTTCTCCAGCAACAATAAAAGGGACCATCACAGCGCCGGCATCAAAGAGTGCCATGCAAAGAGCCTGTGCAGCAGCCTTGCTAAAAGGTGGGCATACGGTTTTACAAAATCCCGGTATCTCGGCCGATGACAAAGCGGCTTTAGAAATCATTCAACAGTTAGGTGCTAGGGTTCAGCATGAAAACGGAAACGTTCTCATAGACAGCCATGGTGTAGAACCTGTTTCAAATGAAATTAATTGTGGTGAAAGCGGATTGTCGTCACGCATGTTTGCTTCTATTGCAGCATTAAGTAAAACGCCTGTCACTATTAATGGACAGGGAAGCCTTTTGAAGAGACCGTTTTCTTTTTTTACAGAAGTGTTACCACAATTGGGGGTTGAATGCAACAGTCAAAACGGCTTGCTCCCTTTGGAAGTTAAAGGGCCTTTGCAGCCGGCAAATATCGAGATCGATGGTTCTCTCTCCTCACAATTTCTCACAGGCCTGTTATTCGCTTATTCTGCTGCGGGTGCGCAGGATGTTGCTATTACCGTAAAAGATTTAAACAGTAAACCCTACATTGACCTGACGCTGCAGGTAATGAAAGATTTTGGATTGCCGGTTCCGGCGAATGAAAACTATGAATCATTTCAATTCAAGAGTCAGCCAACGGATCGATTAACTAGCCAGTCAATCAACTATTCTGTTGAGGGCGACTGGAGCGGTGGTGCTTTTCTGCTGGTGGCAGGAGTGATTGCAGGCGATATCATTGTCAAGGGTCTTGATGTTTTTTCCTCGCAGGCCGACAAGGCGGTTCTGCAACCATTGATGCAGACGGGTGCCCACATCAGTATTGAAGAAGACCAGATTCATGTCCGAAAGAGCAAGCTGAAAGCTTTTCACTTTAATGCAACGGATTGCCCTGACTTGTTTCCGCCACTGGTGGCATTAGCAGCCTATTGCGATGGTACGTCGGTGATTGAAGGCGTACATCGTCTGACGCATAAAGAAAGTAACAGGGCTTTGACCTTACAAGAAGAATTTGGTAAAATGGGTGTAGAGATATTATTACAGGAAGACATGATGGTCATCAAAGGGCAAGGTAAAATAATAGGTGCTGATGTACATTCCCGTCACGATCATCGCATTGCGATGGCTTGCGCTGTAGCAGCTTTGGGTGCACAGGGAGATACAACGATTGAGGAAGCAGAGGCTGTTAATAAATCGTATCCGCAATTTTGGGAGCATCTTCAAAACCTGAGTGCAACGGTATCTTTAAACAATTGATCGGTTATGAATTCATTCGGACGCATTTTTAGAGTCAGCATATTTGGTGAATCACATGGGCCATCAGTTGGCATTGTAGTGGACGGGTGTCCTGCAGGATTGCCTTTAACTGAAGATGACTTTACAACCGACCTGGAAAGAAGAAAGGGAGGCATGCAAAAAGGCACAACGCCAAGAAAGGAAGACGACAGACCTATCTTTTTGAGTGGTGTTTTCAACGGGAAAACAACCGGCGCCCCGTTGACGGTCATCTTTGAAAATAAAAATACACGGTCGTCTGATTATGAAAAGCTACGGGCTATTCCCCGGCCGGGACACGCGGATTTTGTGGCGCACCAAAAGTTTGGTGGGTTTGAAGACTTCAGAGGCGGCGGCCATTTCAGCGGAAGACTGACAGTGTGTTTAGTGGCAGCGGGTGTAATCGCGAAAAGGTTGTCGGGCAATCTTTCTATAGAGGCAAAAATTTCAGAAATCGGCGGTGAGCAAAACATAGAAGCCGGATTACAAAAAGCAATTGATGCAAAAGATTCGGTTGGTGGTATTGTAACCTGCACTGTTAAGGGTTTGCCCATTGGTTTAGGCGAACCATTTTTCGATTCTGTTGAATCCCTTCTTGCACATGCCGTGTTTTCCATTCCCGCAATTAAAGGCATTGAGTTTGGCACTGGCTTCGCTGCTGCAAAAATGTTTGGAAGCGAACACAATGATGTTATCGTTGATGCTTCGGGTAAAACAGCAACCAATCATGCGGGTGGCATTGTTGGTGGAATAACCAACGGGAATGAGCTTGTTTTTCGCGTTGTGGTAAAACCAACATCATCTACACCCATAGAGCAGGAAAGCTGGAACTGGGAAACAGAACAGGTAGAGAAATTTTCAGTGAAGGGCCGCCACGATTTGTGCATTGCACTGCGAGTGCCACCGGTACTGGAAGCGGTTACTGCCATTGTTCTGGCTGACTTGATGCTAAATGAACAAAAAATAAAAACTGTTTTTTAATAAATGAAAAACAGCAAAGCATCAATGGGCTGTCTTTCGTAATTTTTTTAAGGATAGGTCCAGCACACCGTACTGCCGATCGTTTGGCCAGCTATAATGCCACCATTCTGTTTCCAACGCTTTAAAGCCATTCTTTTCCATCGTTGTTCTTAATAGCTGCCTGGTTCTTGCTACATCCTCCGGCAAATCTTTAAATGCGTGATGAGCGGTGTCAGAAAAGTTATCGAACCACGTTCCCATGTTGACTTCTTTTCCATCCTTTGTAATGGTTAAATCGACTGCCAGTCCGCGATTATGCCCAGATCCTTTTGCAGGGTTGGCAACATAACGTTCGTCGCCAACCAGACTCCACATTTTTTTGGTAACTCCATACGGCCGGTAGGCATCCCAGATTTTTAAACCATAGCCAGCATGCGAGAGATCTTGCTCAACCTTCTGCAAAGCCTTTGCAACCAATAGCCGGACAAATGTTTGATTTCCTGCCGGGTAAAGCTTTGTCTGGGTAAAATTATTTTTAGTTGCATAAGACAAGTCGAAGACGGCCGATGAAAGCCATTTATTCAATTCTACCATTTGTTGCAGACTGTCCTTTTCAACAAGCTGTTTGTACGCTTTCGCGTTTCCCATAACAGTTAATTCCTGGGCCGTCGTTAATTGAGCCGCAAATACCGAAAGGCATAAGAAAATAGAGCTAAATAATTTTACATTGAAAGGTATTTTTTGCATCATTGCAACTTATGGATTTTATCCGGTATTCTTTTTCAAGCAACTTAATCAGGAACAGCCTGTTCATTTTAACTCTGATGGCATTTTTATCCGGTTGCAATTCAAATGAAGGAGTGCAACAAAAAGAAATTGTGGAGACGCCGCAGGAGATAAACGCAAAAGCAGAAGACCTGATTGAAAACACGCTGCAGAATCTTCTCAAAAATCCGGCAAAACTTCCCGATTCCATCAAACTGAAAAATGCCACGCTGCTGCAGGAAATGTACGGCAAGAACAGCTTTGGACTTCTGTGGTCCTCTGAAGGAGCGTTCAATGCCGAAGCCGATTCTCTTTTTATGCTGGTTGATTCTGCCCGGCTTTATGGGTTGTTTCCTTCCGACTATTATGCGGCACAACTAAAACGCTTACGGACAGAATTGCAAAAGAATACGTCGAAGGAAGTAAAACTGGACGCAGCGAAATGGGCTTATACAGATATGTTGTCCACTTCGGCTTTTATCCAGCTTGTCAAAGACCTGAAATTCGGTCGTTTGCTGGCAGATAGTGTATTGGTAAAAGATACTTCATTGCAGGCGGGCTATTTCTCCAAACAAAAGCAACTGTTTTCCGACCGGTCTGTGAGTGAGTTTGCACTTGCGCTGGAACCCGTTAATAAAGATTACCACGCGTTGAAAGCAGCCCTCAGACAATTTTTGCCCAAAGCCAGCATGCGCAGTTATACATGGGTGAAAACGAAAGATAGTTTGCTGTTGAAAAAGTTGATCTATCAGCGTATCAGCGAAGAAGATTCATTAAAGATTCAGCCCAACAAAAAGCCGGACTCGCTTGCGGTGGCAAATGCCATTAAAAAATTCCAGAAGCGAAAAAAACTGAGAGAAGACGGCAAGATTTCAACACAGTTGGTAAACCTGCTTAACAGTACGGATAAGGAAAAGTTCATTCGCATTGCCATTACATTGGACAAGTACAAAATGCTACCAACATTGCCGGAAGAATACATCTGGGTGAACCTGCCTTCCTATGTAATGGAAGTGAGGAAAGGCGACAGTGTAACGCTTACATCAAAAGTCATCTGCGGAAAGCCAATCACCAAAACACCGCAGCTTACCAGTGCTGTGTCGGATATGATTACCTATCCGAAATGGACCATTCCGGAAAGCATCATCAAAAAAGAAATATTGCCTGGGTTAAAACGCAATGCAGGCTACGCACTAAAACGCGGCTATAGCATTGTTGATCTGAAAGGAAATGAGATCAGTCCTTATGGGGTCACTTGGGCTAAGTACAAAAACAGTATTCCTTATAAAGTGGTGCAGGGGAGTGGTGATGCCAATGCCCTGGGAGTGATCAAATTTAATTTTGCCAATCCTTATGCGGTTTACCTGCACGATACCAACCAGCGCTATTTGTTTGACAAGAAAGGCAGGGCATTAAGTCATGGCTGCGTGCGGGTGCATAAATGGCGGGAATTAGCTTATTATCTTTTGCGCAGGGACAGCCTTGCTGATTCAACAAAATATACGCCTGTTGATTCTCTCGATTCCTGGCTGGCCCAAAAAATAAAAAAGACAATACGGGTAAGACAACAGTTACCACTTTTCATTCGCTACTTCAGTGCCGAGGGTCGTGACGGGAAATTGTTACTGCACGAAGATATTTATGAAGAAGACAAACGAATTCGTGAAAAGCTGTTTGCTTCAAGATGATCAGCCCTTTCACAATAACCATACAATAAAAAATTAGGTTTTTTGCGGGTTGCCGCTATTTTTGCCGGGTCACTAACAAACTACTTATGAAGAAAATTCTGGTCTCCTTCTTATTTCTTTCCTTCTTTGCTATAAACGTTTCAGCGCAATCTCCTGCACCAATCCGAAGGGAAAGTCTTGGCTTTAGTCTGATCATGAATGATTTTGCCACGGCACAGCGCATTCGATCCACCTCGCTGTCAAATGTGCTGAGGGATAAAACGTTTGCCAAATCAGAAGATTTCGCCTATGGATTTGCTATCAATTATATGAAAGGACTAAGGCCAAATGTGGACCTGGCTGTGACATTAGGCGCTAGTTTTTCCGCGGAGGCATCGTTTCCCGGGCGTACTAATGCTGGCGCAAATAATCTTCTGGAATTAGATGTCTCCGGACATTTTAAAATGTTTAGCGATAGAGCGGTGGTAAATCCTTATTTGATTGCCGGTGTGGGCGCAAGCAAATACACTAACGTTTATGGAGCTATCATGCCACTGGGCGGCGGTATAAAAATTCGGTTAGGCGATGAGACAGAATTGCACACCCAATTGCAGTATCGTGTTCCCATTACTCCTGAGGCGAACAATTATCATTTCCAGTTTGGTTTTGGGGTTTCGGGGTTATGATAAAGTCCTGACTAACATAAATGAAAAAAGCCTCAAAGGAGGCTTTTTTCATTTGAAAGGCTTACTGAAACCGGCTGCTAACAACCTGCTCTTTACTGCCTGTTACATACGTGTAAAAACCTTCTCCTGATTTTACACCCAGTTTCTTAGCAGTTACCATGTTCACCAAAAGCGGACAAGGCGCATATTTTTGGTTTCCAAAACCACTGTGTAATACCTGCAATATGCTAAGGCACACATCCAGCCCAATAAAATCAGCAAGTTGCAGAGGGCCCATGGGGTGCGCCATTCCCAGTTTCATCACCGTATCAATTTCGGCAACGCCGGCGACACTTTCATACAAGGTATAAATAGCTTCATTTATCATAGGCATTAAAATGCGGTTAGCCACAAAGCCGGGGTAGTCATTTACCACGCATGGTATCTTCCCCAATTGTTTGCTTAATTCAACAATGGTGTTGGTAACATTTTGATCAGTGGCGTATCCATTAATGATCTCCACTAATTTCATCACGGGCACGGGGTTCATAAAATGCATTCCTATCACCTTTTCCGGCCGTTTGGTTGCCGCTGCAATCTTTGTAATGGAAATGGAAGATGTATTGGTAGCCAGGATACAATCAGCAGGCGCATGTTCATCCATCTGCTGAAATATCTTCAGTTTTAATTCTATGTTTTCCGTAGCTGCTTCCACAACCAGGTCGGCATTTTCTACGCCGGTGCTAACAGAGGTGTGTGTTTTAATATTTTGCAGGGAGGATTCTTTCACCTCCATACCAAGGCTTCCTTTTGCAATCTGGCGATCAAAATTTTTAGAAATGGTTTGAATGGCTTTCTCCAACTGCGGCTGCGAGACATCAATCAGGGACACGGAGAAACCGGTTTGCGCAAACACATGAGCAATGCCGTTTCCCATTGTTCCGGCACCAATAACAGCAATCTTTTTCATGTTCTGTTTTTAAGTGCGCCAAAGATAGGAGGGATTGGGTTTTACCTTTTTAGTTGGATGCAACTGAGAAGATAAGTGTAAAAGTATCTGCGAAAAACAGCTATGGCCTATTGTCAATTGTAGCTTCTATCTCTTTGCCATACCTCTATATTCTAAAGGAGGATCTGTGCGGCATTTGGTCTTTTCTACTGGTGAAGTCTGTGGTTTATGAACCATTTTCAACTTTTCAGGTAACCCTTCAGGCAGCAAAATTTTAGCGTTAAACTGCCATTTTAAGGAACTAATTCCGCGGCCTTTTCCGTATCTTAGATCATCAATTTATTTTTATTACGATTTAATTTTTGAGCACTATGATTAAAATGCAAGTAATCGGCAATCTGGGTAAAGATTGCGTTGTTAACACGGTTAACGGAAAAAATGTTATCAATTTTACGGTGGCGCACACCGAAAAGTACAAGGACAGCCAGGGCAACAACCAGGAGAAAACAACCTGGGTTGATTGTGCTTATTGGACCGACCGCACTGCCATTGCTCCTTATCTTCAGAAAGGAACGCAGGTGTTTGCCGAAGGTGCTCCCGAAGTACGCTCCTTTACCCGCAACGACGGCACCGCAGGTGCGTCTCTTTCGCTGCGTGTACGGGAAGTTCAGTTGTTAGGCCGTAAGGGCGAAGGTTCCGGTGGTGGTACCTTCCAGGATAACGCCCCATCGCGTCAGCAGGAAACTGCTTCGCAGCCAGCCGGCATAGCCGATGATGTAGCAGACGATTTACCTTTCTAAACACACAATAGTGTAACAAAATGCTCCCGCTCTTACGGGAGCATTTTTATTTTGCCGCGGCTTATCTTGCAATCATGACTGTGACCCATTTTTCCTATGAGCAGCTTTTTGATTTCTCGAAAAATGTATTCCTGAAAATCGGGTGTAGCAACGAAGACGCCTTGCTGGCTACGGCCGTACTTTTATCTGCTGATCTTCGTGGTATTGACTCACATGGCATTGCCCGGTTAAGCGGTTATGTACGGTTGTGGGATGTGCAACGAGTGAATGCACAGCCACAGATAGCCATTTTGCACCAAACCCCTTCTACGGCAACTGTTGACGGCGACAGTGGCCTTGGGCTTGTGGTGGCCCCAAAAGCAATGCAGATTGCCATTGATAAAGCAAAACAAGTGGGAACAGGTTGGGTAAGTGTTCAAAACAGCAATCATTTTGGCATTGCCGCTTATCATGCAATGATGGCATTGGAGGAGGATATGATTGGCATTTGCATGACCAATGCAAGTCCCTTGGTATCACCTACGTTTTCTATTGAAAGATTGTTAGGCACAAACCCGATCTGTGTAGCTGTACCTGCCGGAACGCAGCCGCCTTTTGTAGCCGACATGGCAACCACCACTGCAGCAAATGGAAAACTGGAAATTCTTCAAAGGAAAAACGGCACAGCGCCATTGGGATGGATTCAAAATAAAGAAGGAGAGCCTTCTACCGACCCGCACGAACTGAAAACAGGCGGCGCCCTGTTGCCACTTGGCGGCGACCGTGAGCATGGAAGCCACAAAGGTTATGCGCTTGGCGCCATTGTCGATATTTTTTCAGCAGTATTAAGCGGCGCTAATTATGGCCCGTGGGTACCTCCGTTTCCGGCTTATGTTCCCATGCCTACCAACATGCCGGGCAAAGGCATCGGGCATTTTTTTGGTGCCATGCGAATCGATGCTTTCCGTCCGGCTGACGACTTTAAACTACACATGGACCAATGGATTGAACGCTTTCGTTCGGCTAAAACGATTGAGGGTTTTGAGAAGGTGATGATCCCAGGTGATCCGGAGAGAGAAATGGAAGCAGATCGCAGGAAAAACGGTATTCCTTTATTAGATGTGGTAGTAAGTGACCTTCAATCGCTTGCTGATAAATTCAGTCTGAGCATGAAAGTTCAGGCAACCTGACAAATTCGCAAGGCTATCTTTGCGGCTCAAAAATTCTCCTCCACAAAAATGAAAGTGATGAAATTCGGCGGCACCTCTGTAGGCAAGCCGCATCGTATGCATGAAGTAGCAACCCTTATTACAAAGGATAATGAACCAAAGATCGTTGTACTAAGTGCCGTATCAGGAACGACCAACAGTCTTGTTGAAATTGGATCCCTGCTGGCCCTGGGAAAGAAGACCGAGGCAAAGGAAAAGATCGATACGCTTCACAATCACTATAAAGCCTTCATTACAGACCTGGTGAAGACACCCTTTGCGTTAGCAAAGGCCGATGAGATTTTAAAAGAGCATTTCGAATTTCTCAATATCATTCTTCGCATCTCCTACAACGAAGCGCTGAATAAGGATATCCTGGCGCAGGGCGAATTACTGTCAACCAAATTGTTCAGCGTTTACCTGGGCGAAAGAGGTACAAGCCACCAACTGCTTCCGGCCCTTGATTTTATGTGCATCGATGCGAATGACGAGCCGCAGGTAGAAGTGATCAGGGAGAAATTAAAATCTGCATTGGCGCAATACGCAAATGAATCATTGTTTATAACGCAGGGTTATATCTGCCGTAATGCAAGAGGAGAAGTGGATAACCTCAAACGCGGTGGAAGTGATTACAGTGCTTCCCTCATTGCCGCTGCTGCAACTGCTTCTGTGTGTGAAATCTGGACGGACATTAACGGAATGCACAACAATGATCCGCGTATTGTAAACAGGACCGTTCCCATTGAACAACTTAGTTTTGATGAAGCCGCAGAGTTAGCCTATTTCGGCGCAAAAATTTTGCATCCTGCATCCATTTGGCCGGCACAACAATATAACATTCCGGTAAGGTTGCTCAACACTATGGAGCCTGAAGCAAAAGGGACCATCATCAAAGAAGAACCGGCAGCATTTGGCGTAAAGGCGGTGGCAGCAAAAGATGGTATTACTGCTGTCAATATCAAAAGCAGCCGCATGTTGCTGGCCTATGGTTTTCTGCGCAAAGTGTTTGAAGTATTCGAGAAATACCGCACGCCAATTGATATGATCACAACGTCGGAAGTAGCTGTGTCGGTTACGATAGACACTGATTTGTCATTAATGGAAATTGTAAAA
>DASVSM010000466.1:0-8652 GCA_036388115.1 Flavisolibacter sp. | reverse complement strand
TAATATAGTTTTTACTGTTTCTGGTGGATAAAGCTTGCCACTGAGCTTCCGTAAATATTGATAAGAAAAGGTGACTTCTTTTTTCGGTTCCTGCACCGGGTAAATATCAATCACTTCAGATGCAATCTCTCCGCCGGCAATTTCTTTAATCAGCATGGCTGCTCTTTTGGCAACGGTTACTGTGGTAGAAATATCAACGCCTTTTTCAAAGCGGGTAGCGGCATCGGTACGCAAGCCGTGACGGAAAGATGTTTTACGAATGGAGACCGGATTGAACCAGGCACTTTCCAGGAAAATATTTTTCGTGGCCGCTGTTACACCGCTATGCAAGCCCCCGAACACGCCGGCTATGCACATTGGTGATGTGGCATCGCAGATCATCAGGTCTTCGCTGCTTAATTTCCGTTCCTTTTCATCCAATGAAATGAAGGACGTTCCGTCTGCCATTGTTTTTACCACGACTGTTTTCTGACCGATAGCATCGTAATCAAATGCATGCAGCGGCTGACCGGTTTCGTGTTGTATATAATTGGTGATGTCGACAATATTATTGATCGGACGAACGCCAACGGCTTTCAATCTTTCCTGCAGCCATTTGGGTGATTGGCCAACAGTAACATTGGCTATACAAACTCCCGAATAACGTTTGCAGGCTTCTTTATTTTCAACAATGACTGTTATGTCCAATGATGCCTGGTCAACTTTAAAATCAGTCTGGGGCAGAACAGGCTTTAATGCTGTTTTATCGTGATGAGTGAGGTAAGCACAAACATCCCGTGCAACTCCCCAATGGCTCATGGCATCCATGCGGTTGGGCGTAAGGCCTATTTCGTAAATGATATCACTATAAGGCTTGAAATAATCAGCAGCAGCCGTACCAGGTTTTACATCTTCCGGCAGCACCATAATGCCTGCATGCGATGTACCTAAACCAATTTCATCTTCGGCGCAGATCATGCCATGGCTTTCTTCGCCGCGGATCTTGGCCACCTTCATGGTAAGCGGTTCGCCGCTGCCTGAATAGATGGTCGTGCCCACCGTTGCCACCACTACTTTCTGCCCGGTAGCAACATTCGGTGCGCCACAAACGATGGGCAGTGTTTTGTCGCCTACGTTTACTTTGGTCAAGCGAAGTTTATCCGCATTTGGGTGTTGCTGCACATCCAGCACTTCGCCCAGCACAAGGCCTTTTAATCCGCCTTTTATTTCTTCAAAGGTTTCCATCTTTTCTACTTCCAGTCCAATGGAGGTAAGGATGTGTGAAAGCCTTTCAGGATCGACTTTGACGGGTAAATATTCGCTGAGCCAGTTATAGGAAATAGTCATTAATAAGCCTTTTTTAAGAGTGGGCAAAGATAATGATTGAGGGAATGGGGAGTAGGGAATGAAAAAGGGAGAATTTGCTGGCCGGCTTTGGGAGTTCTGTTCATCGCCTGTTGTGTCACTCACTTGTGCGTTTAGAACAGCTTTGAGCTGTGAGCCATCAGCTTTCAGCCGGTAGCTAACAGTAATGACTCTCCCTTGCCCTGCTGATGCAGGAAGCATCTGTGCTTAGGACTTTGAGAAAAGAAAGCCATCATTCAATCTCCTTACAACCATACTTCAAAATACAATGCAAAGGTCCCTCGTGCCTCGGGATGACAAGGCAGGAAGCATTATGAATGGCAGAAAGATTGAAGCGTGAAAGAAATGATTGCACAAGCCAATTACTGTGCGGTGGCACTCCCTCTCCTCATGGAGAGGGTCAGGGGTGAGGTGCTCCATAGAATTACTAAACGTACACGCTGTGCGACGCAACGAACGCTCAATAGCAGTACTGGCCTCTGGTAACAAAAAGAAAATCACTAAACAAAGGAACATTAAGTAAAGCGTTGAAAGAACCCAAATGAACAATTTCAAACCTGCCAATCTCCTAAGCTCAAAATAAGAAAGGTGAAGTCTGTTAAGAGCTTCACCTTTTTACAACAGGAAATATCACCTGTTTGAATTAAGCAGTTGAACACTGCTTTGAGGTTTGTATTCTAAAGTTAGATAAATTACTAATGCATGCGCTCTTTTTTTGACAATAGCTCGTCCACTGTTTCGCGGTACATTTCGTCGGGAACGCAACAGTCAACCGGGCAGACGGCCGCACACTGCGGCTCCTCGTGAAAACCCTGGCACTCAGTACATTTTGTAGGAACGATATAGTAAGTGTCAACAGCGATCGGGGCATTGCGCTGGCCAGCGTCAACAACAACACCATCGACTAAAGTAAAGCTTCCTTTTACGCTGGTGCCGTCGGCAATTGCCCACTCTACTCCGCCTTCATAAATTGCATTGTTGGGGCATTCTGGTTCGCAGGCCCCGCAGTTAATACATTCTTCTGTAATCTTTATAGCCATAACTGTTATTTGCTTTGATGTGAATTAGTTTTGCAACAAAAATAAAATGCCAGCATGAATTTACAAGAAAGAAAAGATTTGATGGTGAGGCTGGGCCGTTTCATGAAAACTGACGATGAAGCCTGGCAGGGCGCCAAACAAAGAGCAACCAATGAAAACCCGTGGTTCTTACCCGAATTCATTGCCCTTTCTGTCGACAATATCTGTGAACAATTTCTGACTGAAGAAAAACTGCAGTGGCTGATCGAACGCTACGATCTAAGCGACAATACGTCACCCAAAAAAGTGGGAATTGTGATGGCAGGAAATATTCCGCTGGTTGGTTTCCATGATCTTTTATGCACGTTTATAACAGGCCATTATGCCATGATCAAGCCGTCTACAAAAGATGATTCTTTGGTTCGTTTCCTGGTTGGAAAGCTAATAGAATGGGCGCCGGATGCAGAGCCCTATTTTACTATTAGTGTGATGTTGAAAGGCTGCGATGCTTATATCGCAACGGGCAGTAATAACTCATCTACGTATTTTGAATATTATTTTGCGAAGTATCCGCATATTATTCGCAGGAACCGCACATCGGTGGCTATCCTGACCGGTGATGAAACAGACGAGGAGCTTGACGCTCTGGCGGATGATGTGTATCAATATTTTGGACTGGGTTGCCGCAATGTGACCAAGATTTATGTACCAAGAAATTACAATTTTGAGCACCTGATCAACCGTTTTAAAAAATACAATTACCTTTTTGACTACCAGAAGTACAAAAACAATTACGACTATCAGCTCGCCGTACACCTGCTGAATAATAAGTACTATATGAGTAGTGGCAGCCTGCTGCTTGTAGAAGAGAGTTCCCCTTTCTCGCCCATCAGCCAGTTGCACTACGAATATTATGATGACATAACGAAAGTGAAAGATTTGTTAGCGAACAATGATGCCATACAATGTGTTGTTGGTAAAGGTGATTTGCCCTTTGGCGGCGCGCAACAGCCGGGCATTTGCGATTACGCAGACGGTATTGACACTGTGCAATTTTTAAAGGAACTTTGAGAAGTACGAAGGCCTTAGTAAAGTAATGTTAAACTGGCCGGACGGTTTTTCAGGTAACCTGACACAACGTTATTTTGCTAGGCAAAGGCATGTTATTTGACAGGTATCTATAACGCATAAATTTACTCGAACTATGAAATTTAAACAGATCCTTTTAATTGTTGGAATTAGCGCAGCTTCCGCAGTAGGAAGCGTAGCTATCTACAACAAAGCCACTCAAAATAAAACAGCAAATATTGGCACTGCAGCTAATGGCCTTCCCGCCAATTATGCAGGGTATTTTAATGGTAAGACTTACAACCCGGCCGACCCGGTTGATTTAACAAAAGCTGCCAGCGCTGCTGCACCGGCTGTTGTGCATATTAAAACAAAGATTCCGGCAAAAAAGGTCAGCAATGATCTTCCCCGCCGCCGCAGCATTATGGACGACTTTTTTGGTGACGTCTTTGGGGACTATGGCCCGAACATCATTCCCGAGCAGAGAGCTTCCGGCAGCGGTGTGATTGTTAGCGAAGACGGTTATATCGTAACCAACAACCACGTTATCACCAATGAAGCTACCGGTAACGTGGCAGACGAGGTGAACGTAACCATGGCAGATCGTAAGACATATAAAGCCAGGGTCATTGGTCGTGATCCAAGCAGTGACCTGGCCGTTTTAAAAATTGACGGTACTAAACTCCCCTACCTTGTTTATGGCAATTCCGAAGGGGTAAAACTTGGCCAGTGGGTTTTGGCAATTGGTTACCCGCTTACGTTGGATGCTACAGTAACTGCCGGCATTATTTCTGCCACAGGCCGTACCATCAATATCAACAGCCGCCAAACAAGAAGAGGTGATACGCCGGTTGAATCCTTTATTCAAACCGATGCGGCAGTAAACCAGGGTAATAGTGGTGGGGCGTTAGTTAATACGGATGGTACACTGATTGGCATTAACTCAGCGATTCTGGCACCTAACGGTACCTATGCCGGTTATTCTTTTGCCATCCCTGTAAACATCGTGAAAAAAATAGTTGGAGACATTATCCAGTACGGTGATGTACAAAGAGGTTACCTCGGCATCAGCTATGTACCAACCGATGGATTAAACGACGAGCAGGTGAAAAGCCTTGGAATTCCTACCAATGTGGAAGGAGTATACGTTTCCGAAGTTCCTACCGATGGTGGTGCTTATGCGGCAGGTATTAAAAAGGGCGACGTGATTACCAAAGTGAACAATAGTCCGGTAAACTCAGGTTTGCAGATGAGTGCCCAGATTGCAGGTTTCCGTCCCGGAGATAAAGTGCCGGTGACCTATAACCGGGGAGGTAAGGAATTTAATACACACATCACACTGACGAAAAAAGCAACTGTTGTTACAACAAATGTGGCGGCGAGACTTGGTGGTGAACTGGCTACTCTGGACAAAACGAGAGCGCAGCGCTACGGCATTAGTGGTGGTGTTTTGGTGAACAAAATCACTGCAAATGGCATCCTGGGCAGTGCCCGCATTCAGCCAGGTTTTGTTATCACAGGTGTTATTACCAGCGAGGGTGAAATGGAGATTACTTCCCTGGAAGATTTGAACGAAGCTTTGCGCAACAGGTTTGGAAGTGTAAGGGTTACCGGTATCTATCCCGGCTATGGCGATAATTATACTTATCCGTTGAATTTGGGGCAATAAAAGACATATCTCGTAGAAACAAGAAAGGCTGCTTTTTGCAGCCTTTCTTGTTTCTACGATTCTCCAGATCCCGACGGTTCTTATTTCACATTCAACCGCATCCCCTCGCTATGTGCACTAAACTCTGGTGCATACATGCATTGCACCGTAGCTATACCATTGCTGAAGCTTCCGTTCTGCCCTACGTAAACAAGATATTCAAATACGTAGCTCCCTTTTGGCAGTCTGTCAAAAAAGAAATTAGTGCTTGCGTCTTTGGTGGTTTCATAATAGCCGGTTCCATTTTGCCAACGGTACCCACTAAAAACATTCAGAGGTTCAAAACAGGAGGCACGCAGGTCTTTCAGATGAACATATTCCATATCCCTATCCGTTTTCAATTGAATGCGCACCTTTAATTTATCGCTGGTTTTTAGAACGGATGAATCGTTAATGATAAAAAACTTCGGCCCTTCTGGCGTGTTGCGTTCAATAAATGTTTCTTTGTATACCTGCAAGGGAGAAGTTGCCCCTGTGAAGTTATCTATGTTCTCAAAATATTGCCAGTAGATATTTGTCCAGACCGGAATGGTGTTGTTGGCAGCTTTCACCTGCAGGTTTACCATACCCATTGCCGGAAGAATTTCATTTGCAGCAACCGTTTTTTTGAAATAGCCTGCTCCTTCTTCGGGTCTGGCGCCCATTGAACTAAACGCAACAGGTTTTATGCCGTTGCTGCCTAACGTTACGTTTATATAAGCCCCTTCATTGAGCAAGGAAGGGTTTTGCATGATAATGGCATAACAGGCGTCTGCAGTTGCTTTTGTAGTTGCCCAATGGTTCGTCCGTTTGTTCTGGATAAGCCAGGTTTGCAAATCGAATACAGCCTCTTTGTCTTTTCCCGCTTCTGCAAAAACTTCTACCATTAAGGCTACTGTTTCCACAGGCGCCTGCTGCCAGTGCCAGCGTTTTGCATCTTCCCCCTGCTTCCAATACATGCCTCTTTCTTCTGATAGAATAGCGGTTTCTTTCAGTGAAGCAAGGATAGCAGCCGGCGTTTTTTTATCTCCGTCACGATGTAAGGCGAGTGCGACCATGCCCTGCAATTGTTTGCTCTCTTCCTGCCAGTTTTGGCTTGCCTGTAGTTTGAAATAGTTGTACGCCACCAAAACATTTTTTGGAACAGGACGATCTTTATAAAAACTGCGCATGTACAAATAATGGATCGCATCGCTTGTGAGGCCGGTGCTCTTAAACTTATTTTTTTCAATCAGCTCATAATCAAGTTCTGCCTGTTTATCCAGATAAGGCAAAGCCCTTCGGATAAGAGACAGTAATTCGTCAAGGTTTTGTTTGCCTGGGTTATTTGCTTTCATGAGGCGTCCAATGCCGGTGAGAATGTATTGCGTGATGTAACGATTATCCGGCCCACCCGCAAACCAGGAAAAAGCACCACTGCTTTTTTGAAGCTGGCGAAGCCTGGCAAGACTGCGGGCAAGTTCATCATCCGTCTTGCCTTTATCGAACAACATGGCGATGGCCCTTTTCTGCGCTGCTTCGGTTTTGGCTTCCAACACCCAAGGTGTTTCCTGTAACAGGGACGATTTTAATTCTTCGTTCTTTTGCAGATTTGATTGCAAGACAGATGTATCATTTTTCCACTTCTGAAAAAGCTGCTGAATGCCAGGCGATGAGTTGGCAATCATTGACGCCAATGCATTGGCATAATAACGGTTCCAGGTTTGCTCGGCGCACTCAAATGGGAATTCCATCAGGTAAGGCAGGGCCTGTACAACATACCAGGCCGGGTTGGTAGTTGCTTCTACTACCAGCGATTGATGCCGGATGGTGGTACTCCCGGCAGATTGCAAAAGCTTGTCAAGTTTTATTTCCCTTGTAGTTTCGCCACGTAAAACGAGCGGCCATGTTTCTGTTACTAAAATTTTGTTTGGAAGTACAGGTAGGATGGCCTCTTCTCCATCGCTGAAGGCTGCTTCGTTCCCCTTATTTACAACGGCTGTAATGCGCCAGGTTAAAGAGCTGTTGAAAGTCTCCGGGATGCTGAGAGGAAAGTCAACCACAGCGGATCCACTTCCTTTAACAGTAAACGGCAATGCGTTTTGGGGGAAGGCAAAAGAAGCATCAACCGGCTCATTCGTAGCCGCATCAAACAACTGAAGCCTTGCTTCACCGGTCATTGCTTCAGCCGATAAATTGGAGATTTTTGCCTGGAGGACCAACGCATCTTTTTGTCGCACAAAGCGAGGCACATTCGGCTGCACCATAAGGCTTTTTTGCGTGAGCATCTCTTTCGTAGTGGTACCGAAAGCGAGGTCTTTTGTGTGTGCAAAGGTTTGCAGTTTCCATTTGGTCAATGCTTCGGGTGCTGTAAAAGAAAGTTCGACGTCACCGTTTTCATCTGTTGTGAGGAAGGGATAAAAGAAAGCGGTTTCAGAAAGGTTTTTGCGGGGTTGGATTATTTGTTTTCTTTCTATACCTGATGCCTGATCTAATTTATCCGCAACACCATCAGCATGAATAAAAAATTCTCCTTCTTTCTTATAAACATTACCTCTTGCTGGCGCTACATCATCATTATATGAATTAAATGTCGGCGCCATCATATAATTGGAACCTAAACCATACGCCAATTCTTCCCGCTTCCCTCGCATGTAACCACTGGCCACAACCATTTTCAATATCTTGTCTGGGTTAGAAGGGTCTATAACTGCCGACGAATCCGTTGCACCTACACGGCCCCAACCGGCATCACTGTATCTATAGTCCAATGGGTTCAGCCACCACAACTGCTGATCTCCCGCCACTTTATCAAAAAGAAAAACATCATACTCTTTGGAAAATTCCCGTTCTGTTAACTCGATATCCTTTTCCTCGGATGTCAGCATTCTGAAATCCTCATCAGCCCATGCAAGTCCTTGCCGGTAATATCGCCACACGGATGGCTTGTTCCAGGAATGTGCACTAAACGCATCCAGCGATGCATCGTACATAGAAGCCAGCATCTCTGTTGCCACTTTTCTTCCGCCTTCCCCGCTGATCTTTAGTTTCCATGTTTCCTTTGCACCTGGTTCTGTCTTGTCACGAAAAGTTGCCAGGTCCACTTTCAGTTCCTTGTTGCTCCACAACACTTCTACAAAACCATCATAATGGTAAACACGGTTCTCCTTCACAAACAGGAAACCGAAATTGTAGCCGCCGCGGTCTGTTTCCGCGGCATCAAAGCGGAAGTTTTTTATTTCTTCATGAAGCTGTCCATATTGAAAACGGGTTGTATCCCTCAGTTCTTTCTTTCCCCTGTCCGTTTCGCTGATGAGATGGATGTCCTGCGCTGCCGTTGCCAGTATTATGTCGTTGTACTCACCTGGCCTAAGAAAGCCACCTGATTTGTAAGTCCACAAAAATTCAGGCTTGCTTGTTTTTTCCTTTCCAAATAACTCCAGGTGTTCCTCTATGGTAATTTGCCTACCGTTATTGTCAGTTGCCGTCACCTGCAAAAGATAGTCGCCCACAGGCAATGGCTTGTTCCATTTTACAGCCACATTACCCGCCTCT
>DASVSM010000465.1:0-3702 GCA_036388115.1 Flavisolibacter sp. | reverse complement strand
AACACAACGGTTGGCTGGTATAAAACGGAAGCGGATGAAGGCATTAAAAAAAGGATCCAGCAATATGCGGGATGCGATGTGAACGAAGGAAATATTCACCAGGTTTTTTCAAGGCTGGCCTTTGGCTCAGTAGCGCAAATTGCAGTACTTCCAATACAGGATGTGCTGGGCTTGGATGAATCGGCAAGAATGAATGTACCGTCTTCCGGTGAGAACAATTGGACCTGGCGATTGGTACCCAATCAACTGAATGCAGGAACGGAAAAATATCTTTTGGAGCTAACGAAAACGTATAACCGGCAGTAAAGGGTCCTCCGTTATTTCAAGAAATTCAAGAGGCGGCTTTCTAGTGGATACGAAACCTTCACATGTTGAGAAGTTCCTTCAAGCTTGGCGGGCTTTAATTCTAATAACCGCCGGTGAAACCGGTGCTTACAGTCCATCCAAATTTCATCCAACCCTGAAGGGGTTGAATCTAAATAGCTCCGGGTGCAACCCGGGGAAAGGGAAAGAGGTGATTTGACCATCAACTCTGAAGGGGTTGAACTGTGGGTGCGCCTTGCGTGCAGTTCAACCCCTTCAGGGTTGTATGTAATTTCATTTCATCGGTTCCACCGGCGGCTATTCAAATTGAAGCCTTTCAGGCTTCCACATGTTGTTATCTTGAAGCACCTATTAGAATTTTGAAGTGGCGTTTGCGTGAGGGATAGAAGCGGAAATCCTTTTTGCCGCGTTGTCATGCTGAGCCTGTTGAAGCATTGTGCAATGGGCAAAAAAGATTGCAGCGGATAGCCCGGCCCTTTGCCGTGAATTTAGGAGAGCACAGGTCATGCCATGAGCATGGCCCTAGAGGAAACCGGCAATGGGACACGCCCAATGAATGATTACAATTGACTGACGCTGCTTGCATTCCTTTAAAAAAAAACAAACACCCAACTACAACCTATCAAACGATTGGCTGCAGATGGGTGTGCTACTAAATCAACGATGCATGATAGCTGTTTGGCGTACTAGTGCGTACTTAATGTGCCGTTGTGTGTTCCTTTATGACCTGGGCCATAAGCGGGCTGTGTTCTGGTCATCAGCGATGCGCCGCTTTCCAAAATACCTAAGCTCAGGTGTGGCATGTAAACGTAGTCGGCAAAGCCAAAGATCCATGGCGATGCGGCCAGTAAAACACCACTCAGCAGGTCAAGCGTTAAGTGCGTACGCATAGAGATTCCCCTTGTTGCCCCCAACTCGTAGTCGGTCATTAAGCTGTAAATGATAGCGCCGGCACCCAAAATAACAGGCACCCATGTTTCAGCACCACCACGATCGAAATCGAAAAGCCACGGCGCAGCAATCAGCAGCGCTCCCATAATATAGTCCAGATAACCATGGACCTTCGTTGATAAAAAACGCATATGTTTAAGGTTTGATTCATGGGTATATTTTCATATAGCGTGCCATTTTGCAAGTGCAGAGTTTAAAAAACGGGAATGCAGCCCGGTTTTTAAACCCGTTTAAACGTAAAAGGAGAACTTATTCGAAAGATTTTCCACATTCGCTAAATTTTTTAGGAAGAGCTGTTAATTTGTAGAAAATAAGCACCGATGTCTACTAATATAAAGTGCCCGAATTGTGCGACTGCCTTTGACGTGGAAGATGTGTTGTCTTCTGATGTAGAACAAAAGATCAGGTTGCAATACGAAAAGAAACTTCAGCAATCATTATCACAGATAGAAACAGAAAGAAAGAAACTGGCAGAGCAGGAAGATGAGTTTGAAAAGAAGCGCAAGAACCAAAATGAGCTCTTCCGGCAGCAACTGGAGAAAGAAAAACAAAAGCTGGAAACGCAGGCTATCGCCGACAAACAAAAACTGGAAGCAGAACTTCAGCAACAGATCCGCAAATCCATTGCACAGGATTACGAAAACCAGTTGCGTATGCTGAAGCAATCCGACGAAGAAAAAGAAGAAAAGCTTCGCACCGCCCAAAAAAAGGAATTGGAGTTTCTGAAGAAAGAACAGGAGTTAAAAAACAAAGAGCAGGAACTGGACTTGCAAATACAAAAGCAATTGCTGCAGGAACGAAAAACCATCCAGGAACAAATCCGCAAGGAAGAAGAACAACGATTAGCGATGAAGGAAGAAGAGCATTTGTTCCGGATGAAGGATCTTCAAATGCAATTGGAAGAACAAAAGAAGCTCATTGAAGAAATGAAAAAAAGAGCGGAACAAGGTTCCATGCAGCGGCAGGGCGAAGTACAGGAGTTGTTGCTGGAAGAATTATTAAAAGATCATTTTCCATTTGATATTATTGGTGAAGTAGGCAAAGGCGTGGAAGGCGCTGACTGCATTCAAACGGTTCGCAATCACCTGGGACAGGACTGCGGCAAGATCATTTTTGAAAGCAAGCGAACAAAAACTTTCAATGCCGCCTGGATTGATAAACTGAAATCAGACATGCGCAGCAAAGGCGCCGATGTGGCCATCTTGGTTTCGCAAACCTATCCGAAAGACTTCAAGTGTTTTGGTGAAATGGACGGTATCTGGATCTGCTCTTTTGGTGAGGTGCTGGCACTGACATCCGCTATGCGTCACACCATCATCCGCATTGCCGAAACAAAAAGAGGCGAAGAGAACAAAGGCGAAAAAATGCAGTTGTTATATGATTTCCTCACGGGCAATGAGTTTCGTCAGCAGATGGAAACCATTGTAGAAGGTTTCTTGTCGATGAAAACATCTATTGACAGGGAGAGGATCCAGATGGAAAAACTGTGGAAGGAGCGGGAAAAACAATTGCAAAAAGTGCTGATGAGTACATCGGGTATGTATGGTTCCATTAAGGGTATTGCTGGAGCATCGGTGGGCAATATTGCATTACTGGAAGGAGAAGAACAACAGGACTTGTTAACATAACAGAGATAGAATACTGACATTAAAAAATTATATTTGTACTTATCAATAAGGCAAAATGTCATCACTTGAGCTGAAAGTATACGAAATATTTAAGTCGAAACTCGGCGAACATGAAGCAGAAGTTATTATGGACTTCCTTGATAGAAAAGCCGATGAAAAGATTCAGCAAAAAAAAGATGTCTTTCTGACTAAAGACGATAAAGTAGATCTGGTATCAAAAATTGAAAGTGCAAAAACTGATACTATTAAATGGATGTTTATCTTTTGGATTGGCCAACTCGGAGCCACGATAGCTCTTGTCATGTTGTTTATAAAGAAATAATTCTTTCTCCTATTTATCTTATAACCCACGCAAGACAAATCCCTTGAAATAATTGGTAATGTAAAGTCAAGGGTATTGCTCCGTCTTCTGCAATAAATTTTGCGCTAATGATTCCGTTTTGTAATAAATCAAACGGTTCAATTCGTATCATTTCGCTAAAGTCTACATTGCCATAACTCCACCATTTAAAGACGGCTTCTTTGCAGCTCCAGAGTAGCGTGAGTTTGGGGTTTGGCGTTTGGGGTTGCGGGTTGTCGTGGTGATTGTCAACTTCCCCGTTTCCGCTTACAGCTTGCAGCTTGAAGCGGAATGCTTTTTCTTCTTCCTCGTGCAAAAACTTATGCATGATCTTTTCCACTTTGAGAGAGGGCACTTCTATATCCACTCCTACCCTTTTGCCTTTGCTGACAATTGCCGCTGCATAGCTGCTGCAATGGGAAATGGAAAAATGATAGGCTTCATCTTCTAAATATGGTT
>DASVSM010000464.1:0-1695 GCA_036388115.1 Flavisolibacter sp. | reverse complement strand
GATGGCATGGTCTACACCCACCTTCGTGCCGGTGCGGAAAGCGGTTGGGATTTCAGCAGCCGTTGGTTCGATGATACGCTTCACTTAAACACTATTGAAACCACCAATACCATTCCCGTTGATCTGAATTCCCTGCTGTATAAATACGAAACCATCTTGAGTCATGCGGCAAAAGCATCAGGCAAAGAAAGTTTGTCGAAGGCGAATGCAGCAAAAGCGGAAAAACGAAAACAAGCGTTGCTGAAATATTGTTGGGATGAAGAAGCGGAATATTTTTTTGACTACGATTTCAAAGAGAAAAAGGTTACAGGCAAATGGAGCCTTGCTGGAGTGATGCCGTTGTTTTGCGATGCAGCCACCACCGACCAGGCAGAGGCGGTAAAGAACAGGATAAGCCAAAAGTTTTTGCGTGATGGCGGCGTGGTAACAACACTCTACAAAACAGGCCAGCAGTGGGATTCGCCAAACGGCTGGGCGCCGCTGCAGTTTGTAACCGTAAAGGGCCTGATGAATTACGGTCACCATAGCTTGGCAAGAACCATTGGCGAACGCTGGATGGGCATGAATGAAAAAGTATTCAAAGCCACCGGCAAGATGATGGAGAAATACAATGTGGAAGATATGAGCCTGCAAAGTGGTGGTGGTGAATATCCGAACCAGGATGGCTTTGGCTGGACAAATGGCGTGTACCTGATCTTTCATCAGATGTTTAAAAACAAACAAGGATTATAAGTCATAAGAAAAATATCGAAGCTCAAAGCTTTGCCCGGTATGGCGGTTCCTTTTTTCCTTTTTATTTTTGAGTTCTTTACTATGCAGCAGCCTTATGTAATCGGCATCGATATTGGGACCGGAAGTGTAAAGGCTGTTGCTATTGCTTTCGATGTAAACGTAATAGCGTCTTCCCAGCAATTTTATCCTGCATCGGAATTAAAAACTGAGCAGGACGCAGCACCTGTTTTTCAGGCTTTTTTATCTGTCATCCGCAATGTTGTTATAAAGACCGGCCATCAACCAGCCGCCATTTCATTGAGCGCTGCCATGCATAGCGTAATGGCAATAGATAAAACAGGAAGCCCTTTAACAAACGCAATCCTTTGGTCCGATACACGGAGCAGCGGGATTGCAGAAGGCTTACGCAATACGGAGCCTGGACAACGGATCTATGCCGCCACAGGTACGCCGCTACACGCCATGTCGCCGCTGTGCAAGATCAAATGGTGGCAGCAACATCTACCGCACATCTTTGCGCAGACTGCCAAATTCATTTCTCTTAAAGAATATATCTGGTACCGGTTGTTTGGCCGCTACGAGGTTGATTTTTCCATCGCATCGGCAACAGGGTTGTTCAATATAAAAACATTGCAGTGGGATAACGGGGCCCTGGATTTTTTATCCGTTGGCCCGGAATATTTTTCCGAACCCGTACCACCGGAACGCAGGCGCAATAACATTGATCTTGTGCTGGCTGATGCCATGAACATTTCCGCCGGTACACCCGTGTTCATTGGTGGGAGCGATGGCTGCCTGGCCAATCTTGGATCGTTGTGCCTGGATGCCTCTGTGGCGGCAATTACCATTGGCACCAGTGCCGCGGTAAGGGTAACCTTGCCGCAACCGCTGGTTGATACAAAACGGATGATCTTCAATTATCTCCTGCATAAGAACACATTTGTTTGCGGCGGCGCTGTAAAC
>DASVSM010000463.1:0-4249 GCA_036388115.1 Flavisolibacter sp. | reverse complement strand
TAACCATCGCCCCAGACCTCTTTTAATTCTTCGGTGGTGGGCTCCAGCTTTGCATGACGTGCAGGAATATAATCGGTAGTGGCAAGTGCCACCCCGGTAAGGCCATCGAACACTGTTACGTATTCGGGGCCGGATAAAATATAGCCGTTGCTATTGCGCCAGTCCTTAGTTGAATCACCAATTATTTTTCCCTTTGCATCGACTGAACCATCGGCTGTTTTCATGGCCACTTCTGCCCTGCCATCGCCATCTAAATCATACACCATAAACTGCGTGTAATGGGCGCCTTCACGAATGTTCTTGCCAAGGTTTATGCTCCATAGCAGGGTGCCATCCATTTTGTATGCGTGAAAGATGGGCGGGTCGGTTTGCCCGGCCTGGCTATTGTCCCTGCCTCTGCCGGTCATGTGAATGACAAACTCGTATTCACCATCGCCATCAAGGTCGCCAACACTGCCATCGCCTGCGCTGTAACCTGCCGGTGTTTGGAGTGGAATGGATAGATAAGGTTGACTACCTTTCTTTAATACAAAAGACTTACTTGGTTCGCTTTCCTTGCCATTAATTATAGCTTTTACTGAATAGGAGATTGTATGCGTGGTGTCGCTACCATCATCAACAAAACTGGTAGTAGAAGTGATGGGTGTTTTATTTACTTTCTGTGGCTTACTTATTTCGGTTGAGCGGTATAAATTGAAGCTAAGCTCCTGCGGCTCGGTACCTAACAATCGCCAGCTAACAAAGACTTTTCCTTCATTGTTTCTTACAGCAACAACTCCCCTGTCCAATGCTTCCATCTGCCGTTGGGTAAAACCTGCCGTGTACAGAAGTATGGCAAGGGACAGACAGATAAATTTTGCGGTCTTCTTCATGTTGTTACAATTGAAGTTATTTTTTTACAGTTGCCTTATTCACAACGGCAGGTTTTGTCAAAACAATATTTGGCTTTTGTAATTTTTTCATGTCCTCTCCCACGTAAAAGCCTGGATGCGGCGGCTGGTTATAGCCTACGTTCTGCCAAGCAATAGCACAACGGTATTGCGCATCGTGCATCAACGTGTACATGCGGTGATCGGTTGGAACGGGTGTAGTATAAATGCGCAGCTCCTTGTTGTCGGTTGTACGTTCAATCAGTTCTTCACGCCAGTCGCCAAATAAGTCTGCGCTTAATGCTGGTGTTGATTTGGTGCCGTTGTTAGATGTGCAGCCTTCTGCGGTAAAGATTCTTCCGACACCGTATTTATCGATGCGATTACCATCCAATAATTCTCTTGTCAGATCACCATCCCACCAAATTAAAAAGTTAGTTGATGGTGGGTTTTCGCCAATGCGTTCTCCTTTGAGATTGTACAACCCATTCGACCCGCTCCACCACATTTCGGAACCTGGATTCTTCGGATCGATATTCGCCGCTACGCCGCGACCTGCATCCTGATCAAGATGACCCTGCCAGATGATGGCACCGGTCTTTGCATCGTACAGCGCCGCACCAGGGCCTTTGGTATGTTCTTCAATTTCGTGCACACCAAATACTTCCAGGCCAGGTCTTGATGGGTCATGATCGCTTACATGCAAGGCATCGCCGTGGCGAAGGCCAGTTGTAAATAAGCCTTGCCCGTTGTCATCAACTACCATTGAACCGTACACCACTTCGTCCCTTCCATCGGCATCCACATCAGCAATGCTCAGGCTGTGATAACCCATGCCGGAGTAAGGATTCTCACGGCTCTTTGAATCAAACACCCAGCGTGATGTTAGTTTACCGTTACGATAATCCCACGCAGCCAATACACTCCTTCCATAGTAACCGCGGCACATGATCACACTTGGCAGCTTGCCATCTAAATAGGCAACGCCGGCTAAAAAACGGTCAACGCGATTGCCGTTGTTGTCGTTGCCGCCATTGCCGCCAATGCCACCCCAGGCATCTGTTGGGTAACGTGTTGGAATGTATTCAGCCGTTGCTAAAGCTTCGCCGGTATGTCCACTGAAGACAGTAAAGTACTCAGGGCCTTTTAAGATCTTCCCATTGCTATCGCGCCAGTCTTTGGTGGAATCTCCAACCGGCTTGCCTTTGCCATCAATAGAGCCATCGCCTGTTTTGCAGGAAAGTTCTGCTTTGCCATCACCGTCAAGGTCCATCACAATAAATTGCGTGTAGTGGGCGCCTTCACGAATATTCTTTCCAAGATTAATGGTCCACATCAAAGTGCCATCCATTTTGTAAGCATGAAAGATAACAGGATCAGTAAATCCGTTGGAAGGATTGTCTCTTCCACGGCCCGCCATATGAATAATGATCTCGTAATCGCCGTCACCATCAAGGTCACCAACACTTGCATCGTTGGGTGTATAGCCGGCAGGTGTTTGAAGAGGAATAGAGAGATAATTTTTTGTACCTGCTTTTAAGGTGAAAGCTTTGCTGGCTTCGCCTTCCTTTCCTTTGCTGATCGCTTTAACGAAGTAGGTGCGCTGGGAACTGGTGTCTGCCAAATCATCTGTGTAGTTAGTGCCTTTGGTGAGTGGTGCTTTGTTCAGTTTTGTTGCTTTGCTGTTCCCGATAGAACGATAAAGATTGAAAGCAGTGTTAGGGTCTTCTGTTCCTAAGAGGCGCCAACTGACGAATACTTTTCCTTCCGTATTTCTAATGGCAACTACACCGCGGCTTAGGGCTTCCATTTGGCGCTGGGCAGATGCGATGAGGGACATAAACAGAATACCAAAACAAAAAATCTTTTTACACGTTTTCATGCATGTGTTATTTAGAAGCAGTTTAAAAAATTTTCATCACCAGCCCGAAGGGCTGTCATGATTATAACCAATGGTGTCAACCGGTGGAATAATGCAATAGCGTTAACCAGAACCCTAAAGGGGTGACAGATTCAGTGTGATTCTTTAAATTATGTCACCCCTCCGGGGTTCTGATTTATCATCCGTTTGTTTTCTCCGGGTTTGCACCCGGAGCTATAAATATTTCAGCTCTTCGGGCTTTTGATCAATAAATAATTTTGGACCATGCTATTTCACTCTATTCATCTTTCCCATTCATCCCTTCCATCTCACACATCCCGGTTCAGACAATGATGAATATGGTTCTGAACGTACACGCTGTGCGACGCAACAGACGCCAAATAGATATTCTGACCTCTGGTTCATAAAAATGCCTTTACTTCTTCTCCGTTGCATCAATGCTTACACTTCCACTCTTCAAGCCATCCGCGGTTGCCGTTATGATTATTTTTCCTTTATCTGCCGATGCTTTGATGATAGCAATGCACTTGCCCTTGTAGGCAAGACGCTCTTTGCCTTGAAAAGATTCGGTGCTTGTAAGATTAGCATTATCCACCGCAGCAATGACACCAGGACCACTGATTGTGAACGTAATTTTATTGTCTGCTGCACGAACCAGGGATTCATCATCATCAGTAACGCTTGCCGTGATAAACACCACATCATTCCAATCATTACTTGCTGTTGGCTTATCGGCAGTAAGGATGATTTTAGAAGCATTTCCGGCTGTTTTCAAAACCTGCTCGGCTACTACTTTTCCACCATTGCGGGCCACTGCTTTTATCGTTCCTTTTTGAAACGTGGTTGTCCATGTGCGTGGCGAAGCTTTGTCTTCAGGCAATCCTTTTACCCCAAGCGATTTATCGTTTAAAAACAATTCCACTTCATCACAATTGCTGAACACCTGCAGCCTTGCTTCGTCGTAGGTATCAAAATCAGACGGCGTCCAGTCGCTAACCCAGGCACCGCTTCCGGCATTGCCTTCGCTGCGCATAAGATGCACCATTGGTTTGCTGCTCCACCAGCTTTGGCGCTGGTAGCCGTTGTTTTTCAGCTCGCCTGTTTTATCCATAAAACCGGAACCGTTCACCACTCTTGGCCATTCCGATTCACCCAGGTATTCGATGCCTGTCCATAAGAATTGTCCGGACATGTAAGGCTTGTCGCGAAGGGTTAACCAGGCGGCAAGTTCATGACCGTTTTCGGTACCAATCACTTTGCGGGCAGGCTTTGCTTCATGAGCTGCCACTAATTCTGCTTCGCGGTAATTCTGCCCAACAACATCCATGGTTTCAACGAATCCGTTTTCATAGACTTTTGATACACCGGGACGGAACAGCGCCATCGTTACCGGGCGGGTGCCATCTAATTCATGAATTAAATCCTGTTGCATTTTGTACTTTCTGAAACCGGAGGTGTCGTTCAGGTTATCACGTATCTCGTTGCCAACACTGTAAAT
>DASVSM010000462.1:0-7585 GCA_036388115.1 Flavisolibacter sp. | reverse complement strand
GTTCATTCAGCCAACCATCTTTCCGCTCTTTAAAACCCGTCCGTTTCAGACGTCACTACTGAAATGGAGCGGTAACAATACGGACTACGATACATTCTTCCGTACTTATTGGATAGGCAGACTGGGAAGCCAGGTCGCATTTGACAAGGCTTTACAAGACGGTGTCCTGGGCAATGTTCTTCCAACAACGTCGCCAAACCCTATTGCAGAAATTGCAGATACCTTCAGAACAGTTACCATTCCAGTTGCCACACCAACTAATACGGCTACAACAGCAACGCCTACAGGCAACCTCGCTGCTGCCATTGCTGCCTTATCGGCCGGCAGGAAAGGTGCCAAGGATGAAGTGGTCTTATACCAGCAAGTTTCCCTTCTTTCCGGTAAGCAGGCCAACAACCCATGGTTGTTAGAACTGCCCGATCCGATCACGAGATCAACGTATGAAAACTACGCCATGATCTCAACAAAGAAGGCTGACGAGTTAGAGATTGATTATAAACACATGGATTACGAGTATTACCAGGAGAAGCCAGTCATTGAACTGACAGCCAATGGTAAAACCGTCAAGCTTCCTGTGTTGGTGGTTCCGGGCATGAATGCCAATACCATTGCGGTTGCCGTGGGATACGGACGTTCAGAGAACTTCTCTAAAGCGGCAGCTGGTTTAGGTGCTAACGTTTATCCGTTTGCCCGCTGGAATGCTACTTCAAGATCAATTGATTTTTATAACGACGTCACGGCAAAAAAATCAGAAGATATCCATAAGATAGCCCGCATTCAGATGCACGATTCTTATGAAGGCAGAACAGAAGTGGTGAAAGAAACAACCCTCGCCACGTTTAAACAAAGGCCTGACGATTTCCTGAACTTCCGCAAAGAACTTACAAAAGATTATGGTGGCCAGTCTGGCGACTACCGAAAAGAAGGTACGTTATATGGCGATCATATACAGCCAGGGCCGAAATGGGGAATGTCCATTGACCTGAATAGCTGTTATAGCTGCGGCGCCTGCGTGGTGGCCTGTCACATGGAAAATAACGTTCCCGTAGTAGGAAAAAGCGAAGTGCTGCGTCACCACGAGATGCACTGGCTGCGTATTGACCGCTATTTCGTTACCGACGAAACTAATCCGGATAACCTGAAGGCCGTTGTTTTCCAGCCTATGCTTTGCCAGCACTGTGACAACGCACCATGCGAAAACGTTTGCCCGGTAGCAGCTACTTTCCATAGCTCGGAAGGTTTCAACATGATGGCTTATCCACGGTGCATCGGTACACGTTATTGCGCTAACAACTGTCCGTATAAAGTCCGCCGCTTTAACTGGTCCGACTATACGGGCGCCAGTTCACACGGAAGGCTGGGGCCAACTGACGGGGTAGGCAAGCTGGACCCGGTTGTTCACCAGATGAACGACGAGCTAACAAGAATGGTATTGAACCCAGATGTGGTAACCCGCAGCCGTGGTGTGATGGAAAAATGCACCTTCTGCGTGCAGCGTACACAGGCCGGTAAGCTGAAGGCAAAAATGGAAAATCGTTCTATCGCAGGCGATGAAGTACAAACTGCTTGTGCCCAGGCTTGTCCGACAAGTGCCATTGTATTTGGTAACGTGAATGACAACACCAGCACAGTTTCCAAAATCAGGAATGAAAACCAGCGTCGGGTGTTTTATGTGCTGGAGCAGATCCACACATTGCCAAACATCAACTACCTGGCGAAGATCAGGAACACAGATGAAATCATTCCGGCACATGGAGCGAATGAACATGCCCGCCAGCAACAAGGCGTGCCGTCTACTCCGCAACACGAGCCGGCAACAGAAAATCATTAAGCTATCAGCATTCAGAAACCAGCTATCAGTTGAAGAAGAATGCAATAGGCTAAAAAGAAAAGAACCAAATAATCAAAAAGCCGGAAGCTGAAAGCTGAAAGCTCATCGCTTATTAATATGGCATTACTTAAATACGAATCGCAGGTAAGACCGCCACTGGTATCAGGTAATAAGGATTATCACCAGGTGACTGAAGATATTTGCCGGCCTGTGGAGGCCAGGCCTTCAAAAATCTGGTGGATCGGGTTTGTTTTATCAGTGTTGTGTCTGGCGTTTGGAATTTATTCGGTAGGTCGCGAGGTATGGTTTGGTACAGGCCAATGGAACCTGAACAGAACTATCGGATGGGGCTGGGATATCACCAACTTCGTATGGTGGGTAGGTATCGGTCACGCCGGAACCCTAATCTCTGCTATCTTATTATTATTTCGCCAGGGATGGAGAACGGGTGTAAACCGTGCAGCAGAAGCCATGACGATTTTTGCCGTAATGTGCGCCGGTCAGTTCCCGATCTTTCACATGGGCCGTGTATGGAATGCCTTTTTTACGCTTCCTTATCCAAACACACGTGGTCCTTTATGGGTGAATTTTAACTCGCCACTTCTTTGGGACGTATTTGCCATCTCCACTTATTTCACCGTATCTCTTTTGTTCTGGTACTCCGGTTTGTTACCCGATCTGGCTACATTAAGAGATCGTGCAAAGGAAAAATGGCGCAAACACTTTTATGGAATAGCTGCCTTCGGCTGGACAGGTTCCACCAAACACTGGCAAAGACATGAAGCTTTATCGTTGGTGCTGGCCGGCCTTTCAACACCGCTGGTACTTTCGGTACATACCATTGTATCCTTTGACTTTGCCACTTCCGTTATACCCGGATGGCACACCACCATCTTCCCTCCTTACTTTGTTGCAGGTGCCATCTTCTCGGGCTTTGCCATGGTACAGACACTTTTATTGGTAACGAGAAAGGTGCTGAACCTGGAAGATTACATTACAATGGAACACATTGAAGTGATGAATAAGGTGATTGTGCTGACCGGTTCAATTGTTGGTATTGCGTACCTCACGGAGTTGTTCATGGCATGGTACTCACACGTAGAATATGAGTGGTTTGCCTTCCGTTATAACCGTCTCGATCTTTCAAGTCCTTACGGCTGGAGCTACTACCTGATGATGGGATGTAACGTACTGTCGCCCCAGATCTTCTGGTTCAAGAAGATGAGAAGAAACATCATGGTGACCTTCTTCATGTCGATTCTTGTAAACATCGGTATGTGGTTCGAACGCTTCGTGATTATCGTCACGTCGTTGTACCGCGATTACCTGCCATCATCCTGGAGTGTGTACTATTCACCAACCATCTGGGAGGTAGGATTCTACATCGGTACATTCGGCCTGTTCTTTACGTGTTACTTCCTTTTCAGCAAGTTTATGCCGGTTATTGCCATCGCAGAGATCAAGCATATTCTGAAGAAGAATGGTGAGAATTATAAAGAGAAGATGACACCGGTGGAAAAAGAGTCGGTAGAAGAATTCGTGCATGCACATGCGCACTAGAGAAGCTGCAAGCTTATAGCGCAAGCTACAAGCAAGGCAGAATTAAAAACGAAAAAGGAAATGACAAAAAGAGTTGGCAGGCTTGAAGCTTGCAGCTCAAAGCTTGCAGCTCAAAGCTTAAATCTCACATTATGCCAGTAAAAAAATTTGTTGTAGCGTGTTTTGATGACGAGAAAACCTTGTTTCCCGCCGTGAAGAATGTGCGCAAAACAGGCTACAAGATACACGATGTATATACCCCGATGCCTATCCATGGTCTGGATGCGGCGATGGGCCTGCGGGACACAAGTCTGCATACGGCCGGGTTTATTTACGCCATTGCCGGAACAACAACCGCCTTCAGCTTCATTACCTGGACGCTGACGTATGACTGGCCAATGAACATCGGCGGTAAACCTTTCTTTTCATTACCGGCCTGGATACCCATTATGTTTGAGCTGACAGTTTTGTTTTCAGCCGTAGGAATGGTGTTGACCTTTTGCTACCTGTGCCAATTGGCACCGTTTGTTAAAAAGGACCATTTCCATCTTCGTGCAACCGATGACATGTTTGTAATGGCAATCGAGTGTACGGAAAAAACAAATGAATCGGAAGTATCAGATTTCCTGAAAAACATTGGTGCAATAGAAGTAACAACCCAATACAAAGAAACAGGCTGGTGGATCGGTCGCTACGACCAGGAAACAAAGCCATTCGGAACACCTGTAGAACCTGCAGTTGCACAACATTAATATCATTTTGATGAAAAAAATAGTTTTTGCGGCATCGATTTTCTCCATCAGCCTTGGGTTGGTAAGCTGCGGCGGCGCAAGCGGCAATGACCCTGGTCGTGCCTACATGCCAGATATGTATTATGCCCGCGCATACGAAGCGTATGGTTACAACATGGTAGAAGGCGAATTCGATAGTCTGCGCCAAAGAGGAATTATTTACAACGGCCTTACAGTACCTGGCACAATTGCCAGGGGCGATATGTTGCCATATCACCTGACAGGCGATACCACCGGCCTGAAGGCTGCAGACGGCCTGATCAACCCGCTGGACACGCTGTCAAAAACTGCCCTGCAATTGAAGGAAGGCGAAAGGTTATATCTCATTAATTGCGGTATCTGCCATGGCACCGCATTAGACGGTAACGGCCCTCTGTGGAAAGGTGGCGATGGCCCTTATCCTGCCAAGCCCCAGGTGTTGAATGACGCACAAGCTGCCGGCTGGACCGACGGACATTATTACCATGTGATCACGTTTGGCAAGGGCGCAATGGGAAGTTATGCTTCACAACTAAGGCCCGAGCAGCGGTGGACGGTTGTCAACTACATCAGGAGCAGGCAGGGAGGTGCAACTACCGACACAACCGCTGCCGAGCAGGGAACACCACTAAATCAAACAAACTTAAATCCACGGGGAAACAATACCGGAGGAGATTCTGCAAACAGACAACAACCATAATTAGCGCATAAATAGATTGTAATGACACTACGACAGCAGTTTGAGATTCCGAAGAAGTACAATACCCTATCGCTGGTTCTAATGGCGATCGGTGTGTTGTCTGTCATCATTTTATTTCTTACAAGCGGCATAAGCGCCAATCAGCATGAGTCCGCACGTTTCTGGGCATCATTGTTACAAAACAGTGTTTATTTTCTTTTAGTGGTAAATGCCTCCATGTTCTTTGTTTGCGCTACTACATTAGCATGGGGCGGCTGGCAGATGTCGTTCCGCCGAGTGCCGGAAGCCATATCAGCATGCGTACTCCCCATCGGCATTATTGCATCCATTATTTTACTTGTGCTGGTGTTCGGTCCCAACCATATCATCTATCATTGGGCGGATACGCATCATGCAGAGCAAGACCCTGCCCTTGTACACAAAATGGGTTTCCTGAATAAACCATTCTTTGCTATCTGGACCATTATTACAGTAGTTGGATGGTACCTGCTCGGTAAAAAAATGCGGCAGCTTTCCAGAAGCACCGACAATAATCCGCTCACACCTGAGCAAGCCAAAAAATATATCTGGAACAACACCGTTTGGGCTGCCGTCTACGCGGTTCTGTTTGCTCTTACTGTTTTATCATCTATTCCCTGGCTTTGGCTTATGAGTATTGATGCACACTGGTACTCCACTATGTATAGCTGGTACACTTTTGCTTCTTCATGGGTTGCCGGCATCGCATTAATTACCTTGTTTGTCGTTTACCTAAAAAACAACGGCTACCTCGAATTAACCTCGCAGGAGCACCTGCACGATCTTGGAAAATTCATGTTTGCGTTCTCAATCTTCTGGACCTATTTATGGTTCTCCCAGTTTATGCTGATCTGGTACGCCAACATTCCGGAAGAAACGGTGTACTTTAAACCACGGGTACAGGGTCCTTACCGGGCTATCTTTTTCCTGAACCTGATCATCAACTTCCTGGCACCATTGCTGATCCTGATGAAGCGGTCTTCCAAGAGAAATTACGGAACCATCACTATGATGTCGGTGCTCATCATTTTCGGCCACTGGCTTGACTTTTACCAAATGGTAATGCCCAGTGTAATGATGGATCCGGATACGAGAGAAACACATGTTCCGAATATATTACCTGATCTGGGCATTGCCTTGGGCTTTGTAGGATTGATCATGTTTGTAACGACGCGGGCATTAGCTAAACATCCATTGGTTGCAAAAAATCATCCTTTCCTGAAAGAAAGTATTATTCATCATACGTAAAGAAAAGCAAAAAAACAGGCGGGATAACGCTTCAGCCTTACCCGCTTTTACCTTTGAGTGTTGATTTTTTTAAGGAAAATATTATGTCATCTACCTGGATAATCATAGCGTTCATTTTAGGCTTTCTGATCGTTTTTCAGATTGCCAAGGCCAGTGAATACGTAGCCATACTGAGAGGGGAGGAAAGAACCAGAAAAGAGTCGAACCGCATCAACGGATTCCTGCTGCTGGCATTCCTGGTACTCGGGTTGATTGGTGTATGGTGGTGCAATGAAACACTGAAAGATAAGATACTGGGCGAACCCGCTTCCAACCATGGCGTACTGGTTGACAGGATGCTTTACATCACACTGGCCATCACATTCATTGTGTTTGTTCTTACACAGGTTGCGCTGTTCTGGTTTGCCTATAAATACCAGGAAAAAGAAGGCCGCAAAGCATATTACTTTCCGCATAACAATAAACTCGAACTGATCTGGACGGTAATACCCGCCATCACATTAACCGTGCTGGTAGGCTTCGGTTTATACTATTGGTATGAAATAACCGGTGAAGCCCCTGAGAATTCCCAGGTGGTAGAAGTTACCGGAAAACAGTTTGCCTGGGAGTTCCGGTACCCTGGCGCTGATGGCAAACTGGGAAAAAAATATTATCGCGAGATCAACGAAGCAAAAAATAATCCTTTGGGACAGGTTTGGAGCGACCCCGCTAATAGAGATGACATTGTTGCAAGCCAGGAAGTGCATGTTGTTGTAAACAAGCCTGTAAAGTTTATCATCAACGCCAAGGATGTTATCCATGACGTAGGATTGGCCCATTTCCGCCTGAAGATGGACGCCGTACCCGGTATGCCCACCACCATGTGGTTCACCCCAAAGTTTACCACACGTGAAATGAAACAGAAATACGGTGACGATTTTGCGTACGAAATTTCTTGTGATCAAATGTGCGGTGCCGGTCACTATAGTATGAAAGGAACTGTAATAGTAGAGTCGCAGGCAGAATACAACGTGTGGCTGAAAACACAAAAAGCACAATATGCTTTGGTGATGGCCGGCCAGCAAGCCAGCCCTGCCAATGTACCAGGAGCTTCCGGCGACAGTACCCAGCAAAAAGAAACAACGCCCGTAAATCAGGCAACATCAGGCGATAACAGAACAACATCCATTCGTTAACCCAACAGAGGTTCAAAAAGATTTGATATGAATAACGATCAGACAATACATGTGCATGAAGGAGCGGTGGGGACACATGAGGTTCACAATGGTAATGGGCACGACCATCACCATCACAAGCAGAGCTTTGTCTCAAAATATATTTTTAGCCAGGACCATAAGACCATTGCCAAACAGTTCCTGATCACCGGAATTTTATGGGCAATTATCGGGGCCTTATTCTCCGTGCTTTTCCGTTTGCAGCTAGGCTATCCCGACGAAACATTTCCAATTCTGGAAACCTTTTTTGGTAAATGGGCAGAAG
>DASVSM010000461.1:0-2986 GCA_036388115.1 Flavisolibacter sp. | reverse complement strand
AATGACCATTGAAGGTGCGCCGCTGTTAAAGCCTGAACACCTTCCTGTTTTTGACTGCGCCAACAAATGCGGTAAAAAAGGACAGCGTTTTATTCATGCACACGGACACATTCGCATGATGGCCGCTGCACAACCGTTCATCTCCGGTGCTATTTCTAAAACGATCAACCTTCCGCACGAAGCGGCGATTGAAGAAATTGCCGACTCATATTTATTAAGCTGGCAGCTTGGTTTGAAAGCCTGCGCTTTGTATCGTGATGGTTCTAAACTTTCTCAGCCTTTAAGTAACAAGTCTGATAAGAAGAAAAAAGCTGATGAACCTGCAGAAGCAACCACCAACCACCAACCACCAACCACAAACGATTCAGCTATCGTTGACATGGCCAAACTCACCATCGACGAATTGCTGGAAGAAGTGACCAAACGTGTGCAGGCTTCACCCGATACACAACTGAAACGCAAGCTGGCAAGCATTGTTGAACGCCGTTCATTGCCTGCTAAAAGAAGGGGCTTCACACAAAAAGCCAAGATCAACGGGCAAACGCTTTTCTTACGCACCGGCGAATACGGAGATGGAACAGTAGGAGAGATCTTTATTGATATGGCGAAAGAAGGTGCCACCATGCGTAGTATGCTGAACTGTTTTGCCATCGCTGTTTCCATTGGCCTGCAATACGGTGTGCCGCTGGATGAATACGTAGAGAAATTTGTGTTCACTAAGTTTGATCCTGCAGGCTTCGTTGATCATCCGAACATTAAGTCGTCGAGTTCTATTGTTGATTTCATCTTCCGTGTGTTGGGTTACGAATACCTGAACCGAACAGACCTGGTGCATGTGCTGGACAAACCGGAAGTAAGCAACCTGGGAAATGAGCCATGGGATGAGCCGGTGAAACAACCGGAGTTGTCAAGCCTAAGGATTGTAGCAAGTGCGCCCCAGGCTGCAAAAGCTGTTGCTCCTAAAAATGGTGCTTCAATGGATGCGGTGAATATAGCTGCGAAGAGTATGCAAAGTGATGCACCGGCTTGTAACACCTGCGGACATATTACGGTAAGAAGTGGAACATGCTATAAGTGTTTGAATTGCGGCAATAGCATGGGATGCAGTTAAGTTGAAGTTTTCTTATTAGCCCACAATGTTGAATAGAAAGAATCCCGCTGAAAGGCGGGATTTTGTTTTAAATTAGGCTGTCGATTTTGAACTCCTATATCTAATTACAGTTTAAGCACACGGCTATCTGCTAAAACCCTGAACGGAGAGCCAAACAGAAATAAATTTTAAAGGCATTATGTATCATTTTGTCCAATAATTAAAATAATAATCTTTCACCAATAAGAATTTCCCCTGAAATAATATTCATGCTTGATGTACCAATTGAAATCAGTCTACGATAATTCCTGCCATAACTTTTTTAGATTAATGAAATTGAATTTTTAGTATACATGAACAAAAGTAATAATTACACATTACCGGTATTGTTTCTCATCTTTTTGGTAATTAACTTAAAATCTGTTGAAGCCCAAATCAAAGGCATTGGACCAATTCAAATGTCAATGACATATTTTAAACTCATTGATACTTTAGGTCTTGATTCCTCAAAATTTATAGATCCTAATGTTAGTTATGTTTCTTCACAAGAACTATATGAACCAACAAAGGATTATATTATTCGCTATTTCTATGGACCTAAATTAACAACTACATCTGAAGCGTTTTGTCCAAGTAGCTTTACACTTTTGTTGTCCGAAGTTGATATTAGTGGTGTCATGTTTCTAATAAAAAACGCTAAACTAAAATTCTATCGAGACACATTAGTTGAAATTGAAGTAAAGAATCCCTCTTCGGACTTAATTGATGCGGTTAAAACAAAATACGGGGAAGGTGTTCTTACAACTCAAATGAAAAGTGTTCAGTGTTCTTCAATATTTGGAAATTTTACAAAGACTGAAACTATTTATACTACACGTTGGCCCTCATCCAAAGGAATATCTTGCGATTATAAGCTCTTTGCTAGCTTGGATGATAAATGTGAAGAAAGACTTTACTCTTACTTCACTATCAAAGCGGTTAGCAAAACCAATAAAATTGCAGAGTGTGGTGCAAAACAAATTTTAATTGATGAAAATAGATATCGAAAGGAAAAGCTGAAGTTGTTAGATCGATTTTAGTTTCTGTTTTCGACTTTCCCGACGGGTCTCCCGCCTCAACCTCTCCAATCTTAAGATAAGTAACTGCGGGGACCCGTAGGCAATCCGTTCCACCTACGGGTCCCCGCGCAGCAGCCATGAAAGTTGGCGCACCTGCAGCGGGAGACCCGTCGGGGAAGTCGATTATAAAGACGGCATGTGCCTATAGGAGATAGCTCCTGCGTTTCTTACCTTATCATGTCTGTTCATTCCGTTGTTAACAAAGAAGGTATTTACTTCATCACCTTTACCTGCCACAACTGGCTGCCGCTGATTGACAAGAGCGATGGCTACAGTGCCATCTATAATTTCTTTACCGTTTTAAAAAACAAAGGCCACACCGTTACCGGTTATGTGATTATGCCTAACCATGTTCACCTGCTATTGCACTACGCTGGCGGCGCGCAGGGTTTTAACACCATAATTGGCAACGGCAAACGTTTTATCGCCTACGATATCCTAAAAAAACTGAAGGAAAAAGGCGAACATGAATTACTTGTTCAATTGGCCCAAGCTGTGCAACCAAAGGATAAAGAAAAAGGACAAAAACATGTTGTATGGATCGATTCGTTTGACGTAAAAGAATGCCGCACCGAAAAGTTTGTGCTGCAAAAGCTGCACTACATCCACAACAATCCGGTGAGTGGCAAATGGAAGCTGGCAGCTACGTCTCTCCACTATCCTCATTCTTCTGCACCGTTTTATTTTAACGGGCAGCAACAATTATTTGATGTGGTTGATTACCGTAAGTTTTTAAATTGGGAAACGATGTATGAGGGTATGTGAGGTGCCCGTAGGT
>DASVSM010000460.1:0-8121 GCA_036388115.1 Flavisolibacter sp. | reverse complement strand
AGAACAAATCATTTTGTCCAACCACTTTTCCCAGCGCCAGCGGCAACGGGGAATCGGAGCCATTTACGGTAATTGCTTTCCAACCGTCTACGCCGATGGAACTGATGAAGGTAAAAACGCATAGGATCACGAGGGTGATGATAGCGGATCCGAAACCTTTCAGGATGGTTCGCTGCGGGTTCACGGTTTCTTCTGCTACGTTTGCCACGCCTTCAATGCCAAGGAAGAACCAGATAGCAAAAGGAATGGCGGCAAACACGCCGGTCCAGCCGTTTGGAAGGGCATCCTGCTTCAGGTGCTGTACCTGAAAATGCGGCAGGGTTATGCCGGCAAAAAGCAAGAGTTCGCCAACAGCCAGCACCGTGATGATCAACTCAAATGTAGCGGCGGCTTTTACACCAAAAATGTTTAGTGCTGTAAACAAAATATATGAAGTGATGGCAACAACAAGGATGGGTATATGGAAGGCTAGATTAAAATAGGCCCCGATAGCAAATGCAATGGCTGGCGGGGCAAAAATGAACTCGATGTTCTGGGCCATGCCGGTGATAAACCCAATGTCTTTTCCCATTGCTTTTTTTGCATAATCAAATGCGCCACCGGCCTTTGGTATGGCACAGGCCAGCTCTGTATAGCTGAATGTGAAACAGACATAAAGTATGATGATAAAAAAAGTGGCAATGGCCATTCCCAGAGTACCGCCCTGTATCAGGCCCAGATTCCAGCCGAAGTACATGCCGGAAATCACATAACCAACTCCGAGGCCCCAGAGCATGGTTGGGGTAAGGGTGCGCTTTAGCTGCGTAGTGTTAGGTGTTGACAATGAAAAGTTTTACCATGAATATAAGAAAGCAAACAGTAGCGTTTAAAAACGATGGCAAAAAGTTTCGCATTGTTTCCTTACTTCCGCAGCGTGTTCAATTTGTTTTCTGAGGCAGGCTTTTCAGAATGTTGCAAACGGCTAAACAAAAAGAGGCAGTTAAAAAACCGCCCCTGATACCAAATCAACGTAATACTTATTTTAATGAAACAGCATTCTGATAATAGTCCAATATTTTCTTACGAAGTACAAAATCATACCTCGCACTGATCAAATTAATATTGGAACGGTCGAGATTATTTTTAGCAATGAGATAGTCCACCGATGTTCCCACGCCGGCATTAAACCTGGCTTCAGCCGCTCTGAAGGATGTTGAATAAGCGGACACCTGTTGCGCTAATGTTTTATACCGGTCGAAAGCATTTGTCATGTTCAGGTGTGCCTGCTCAATCTGTTGCCGCAACTGCACCTTCGTAGCCTCCTCTACCAACTCACTGTTGCGAACGACAATGTCGGCGAGCTTAATGTTGTTCTTTACACGGAATGAATTAAAAACAGGAATACGCAGGCCCACGTTTACCGTGTAAAAAATATTGTTGTCTAACTGGTTGCGGTAAGGAATTTTGCCACTGGCATTAGCTGCAATGCTGGAATAATTTGTTTGCATGTTGCCTCCTAACACCAGCGAAGGATAAAGCAATCCTTTTGCGGACTTCAATGCATACTCTGCACTTCGCTTACGAAGCTCCACTGACTTTACCAGCGAGAATTGTTGCAGGGCTGTGTTGTACACATCGTTGCTGCTCTGCACATAATTTGCCAGGAATTCCTCTGCATTGATGCGTTCAACGGCGATGGTGCTGGTATAAGGTACATTCATCAATTGTGCCAGTGCCAGCTTTGATGTTTCAAGCTGATTGCGCAAATTCAGAATGGTCAGTTCATCGTTCATTAGCTGACCTTTCACATCCGATAACTGCGATGGACTAATGGCCCCTTGTTTATCCAGTATCTCCAGCCTCTCCAGTTGCTTGCCACTCAACTCCCTTTGTTTAGTGGCTGCGGCAATCAGGTCTTCATTGCCCAGCACCTGCAGGTAGGCAAGAATCACATTCAGGGTTAAATTATCTTTTGCCTGCTGCAATTCCATCCGCGAAGCATCGTAAGCGTAAGCATTCTGCTTCACGCTGTTTTGGAGATTTAAACCATTAAACAGAACCACACCGGAGTTCAACCCATAGCTGGCATAATTAACGGTTTGGTTAACATACGTATTGGTAAACGGATCGATGCTTCTCCCCTGGTTGATACCGTGGTTAAACGACGCATTCAAATCAGGTAAAAGGTTTGCCCTTGCCTGCTTCAGGTTTACAGATGCTGCTTCCGAAAGCAAATCCGACTGTCGTACCTGTATATTTTTTGCCAGCGCCGTATCAATGCACTGTTGCAAAGTAAATTTTTGTGCCTGCGATGTCATTGACAGCAGTACCAAAAAACTTCCGAAAATCGCTATCCGTTTCATAAACTGGTTGTCTCCTTTATGTGTTGCTGAATGCGGCCATCGAGCAAATCAATCCTGCGGGCGCCGTATTCAGCGTTCTTTTCCGAATGCGTTACCTGAATGATGGTAACGCCGTCTTCTTCATTTATTTGTTTAAACAATTGCATCACTTCTTCGCCCTGCTTGGAGTTAAGATTACCTGTGGGTTCATCGGCCAGTAAAACTTTTGGCTTGCCGATCAATGCCCTTGCAATGCCCACCAACTGTTGCTGCCCGCCGGAAAGTTGAGAAGGAAACAGGTCTTTTTTACCAACCATGTTAAACCGGTCAAGCATGTCGCCAACAATCGCTTTGCGTTCGGCGGACTTATAGTTCTGGTACAAGAGTGGCGTCTCGATGTTCTCATACACGGTTAATTCATCAATCAGGTGATAAGCCTGGAAGATGAAGCCGATGTTTTTCTTGTAGATTTCTGTTCGCTGTTTTTCCTTTATTTCAAAAACTGACTGACCGAGAAATTCATACCTGCCTTCCGATGGTGCATCCAGCATGCCGATGATGTTGAGTAGTGTTGATTTGCCGGAACCCGATGGACCCATAATAGAAAGGAACTCGCCTTCGGAGATGTTCAGGTTAATGTCTTTTAAAACAAAGCTTGGCTTGCCACCGATATTGTACCATTTGGAAATATGCTGTAACGAGATCATTTTTTAGTTTGGTTTTGTTAGATAATGCAATTGCGTACCAATTTACCGTTTACTGATGTTCAATCAGTTACCAATCATACATCTTTTTTTAGTGTTCGGTTTTGATACAATGTGTGTACGGTTTGGTGACGGGCAGGAATGCATCTATTTGGCGTCTGTTGCGTCGCACAGCGTGTACGCTTTATATTTCGATTAAGCTTAGCTACTCATACACAGTTATTATTTCTTCTCTATCTGCGTAAACCCATCCCAACGTTTTACTGTAGAATCATTTTCTAAACCTGCCGCTCCAGGGAGGGGATGGCCGTTCTATTACGACGGTCATCCTAAGATCACATCCCCCTCCCTGGAGGGGTGACCTAAGATAGGCTTGTAGTTTAAGACACTGGGGTGGGTCTACGCAGAGGAGCACAAAGAACACCAAGAAACCACTACGAACACGAGGCAGGCGGCTCAAAGCAGCCTGACACCTAAAAAAAGCTTTGTGCCCTTCGTGTTTTCTTCGTGCCCTTTGTGCTCCGGAGAGAAGCTCACTCAACTTCTGAACGTACACGAGTGCGACGCAACAGACGCCAAATAGATATTCTTGCCTCTGGTCCATAAAAACCCTGCATCATTCTGTTCGCAAACTTTTCACGGGGTTCATCAAAGCTGCTCTCATCGATTGTACGCAAACGGTAAGCAACGCTATCAGAAGAACAAGCAGCGCGGCGCCAGCGAAGGCCATCCAAGGGACGTCAATCCGGTACGCAAAATCCTGCAGCCATTTGTTGAGTGCCCACCATGCTAATGGAAAAGCGATCAGCGAAGCAACAACAACCATGACGATAAAATCCTTTGATAGCAAAGTGACGATTGATGCTACTTCTGCACCCAGCACTTTCCGGATGCCGATCTCTTTTGTACGCCGCACAACAATCAGTGTTGCCAGTCCGAACAAACCCATGCAGGCGATGAAGATGGAAAGCACCGAAGCGTATTTAACAATGTTGCCAAGACGCTGTTCCTGCTGATAAGAAGTAGCCAGGGCCTCATCTAAAAAGGTATATTCAAAATCACGGTCGCCGGCAACAGCTTTCCATGCCGACCGCAATATATCGAGGTGTTGCTGCACACTGCCTTCACGAAAACGCACCGTGATCCGCGGCTGCGGCGATGCCTCATAACTTACATCGGAAGAACGCCGAAAAATACTGTCTGGCTTTAGTGCCATCACCACCGGTTTGATGGTGGCGTGCAGCGATTCGAAATGAAAATCCTTCACCACGCCAATCACCTGCTGTTCATATTTGCCAGGCAGTTTTTGCCCGATGGGGTCCTTCCAACCGTATTCTCTTACCAGGGCTTCATTCACTAAAATTGTATTCGAGTCGGATGGATTGTCTTTTGAAAAAGCCCTGCCTTTTACTACCTGCAGTCCCATGGCCCCCAGAAAATCCGCGTCGATGGCATTAAAACGAAACTGGCGAAAAGCGTTTTGGTTGTCGGTGTAACCCAGCGACATCCAGCCGCTGTTGGCCATGCTGTACAGCGACGTGGTGGCGCTGATAATCTGCGGGTTTGCCGCCAGTGCGTTCCGGAAGCGTTGAGCCAGCTGATTGCCTTCCTTTCGCGGTAAATTGGTTGGCACAATGATCACCTGTTCCCGTTTGTAGCCAAGGTCTTTGCTTTGCAGGTAATTTAATTGTTTGCCAACACTGAAGGTTCCGATGATCATGATAATGGAAGTAACAAATTGCCCCACCACCAGTGCCCTCCGGAAGAAGCCAATACGGTAGCCGGCATTCAGTTTTCCCTTCAATACATCAATGGGTTTAAAACCCGACATGATGATAGCCGGATAGACACCGGCAACCAGCGCAATCAAACAAAGCACCAGGAAACAAAACAGGATGGTGAAACCATCGAATACAAGCGAGAGTTCACGACCTGCCAGCTCATTGAAAGGTCTATTGAAAATGATGGCGAGCAAAATACCGATCACCAAAGCAACCGATGTAAGTAAAAGGGCCTCACCCCAGAACTGACGGATCAACTGTTTGCGGTCTGCTCCCAGCACTTTCCTTACCCCTACTTCCAATGCCCTTGTTGCCGAACGGCCAATGGAAAGCGTTACGAAATTGATGCAGGCAATCAGCAAGATCAGGATGCCGATCGTTGCCAGGATGTAAGCGTATTTTGGATTGCTGTCACGGTCGATTTCTGCAGGAAGCGTGGAATTAAAATGCCAGTCGCCCAATGGTTGTAAGCGGACAAGGTATTCGCCGGGCTTGTAGTTCTTCGCTACGAGAGGGTTCATGACAGATGCGATCTTGTTGTTGACAGCAGCAACATCAGAACCTTTTTTTAACAACACAAAAGTTCCCACCGCAACATTTGACCAGGATGTGGTCCTTACCTTTTCGCTAAAGATGTAAGGTGCATTGGAGAACGGAATAAGCATGGAGAACTGAACGGTTGATTCCAGCGGCAGGTCCTTTAATACACCTGATACGGTAAACAAGACTTTGGTATCGTCTAATTGCAGCTCCAGGCTTTTGCCGATTGCCGTTTCGGCACCGAAATATTTTTTGGCCATGGCTTCCGTTACCACAAGCGAATTAGCGGTAGCAAGCGCCGACGTTTTGTTGCCTGTTGCAAATGCAAAATCAAATACGTTGAAGAAGCTGCTGTCTACCATGGCCACGGATTCGTTGAACGTATTGTTCTTATACGTCACCATAGGCGCAAGATTGGCAATGCGCGACGTTGATTCTACATCGGGCACGGCTGCCTGCAGCACAGGCCCTAACGGAACAGGCGTTACCGTGTTACGGAAATATTCGCCCTGGTAATGTTCTTCCAGCCAGGCCCTGTAAATGCGGTCGGACTTTGTGTGAAAGCGGTCGAATGTCCACTCGCTTTTTACAAATAACATAATGAGGATACAGCAGGCAATACCCACGCTTAAGCCCAGCACATTGATGACCGTATAGCCTTTGTGTTTTGACAGATAGCGAAGCGCAACTTTAAAATAGTTCCGGAGCATGAGTTATTATTTTTTTGGGTAATCCTGCCAGAGAACGTTGATGATGGTCCATGTGTTATTAACCTTCGCAAGGTGGAAATAATCAATGCCCCATTTGGCTTCTACTTTCGCGGAAGCAATTTTATCCAGCACATCAAATACGGTTATTTTCTTTGGTGTTTCGGCCGTAATGTTTTGCGAAGCCTTCCAGCGCTGCGCCAGTTTCACTAGCTGTTCAAAGCTCATTTTGGCCTCTGCTACAGTGCCTTCTTTTGTGGTGTAGTAACCTCTTTTGGCAAGGTCTTTTGCAATGCTTTCATAAGCCTTGGTTGTATCGGCTTCGTAAAAGGCATTTACGTAATTCATGATGGCTTTTTCAATGGCGGCCTTTTCAACTGCCTGCTGGCTAAAAGACGATAAACTGGTAAGTTGAAATAAGCAGAAGAGAACGATGGTGTTTTTAAGCATATTCTTTGTTTTATTCGGTTCGCAAACTTTTTACAGGATTAGCAACGGCAGCTTTTATAGCCTGGTAACTGATAGTAATAAAGGCAATCAGTACGGCTATTAAACCAGCTAAGGGAAAAATCCACCACTGTATGCTTACCCGGTAAGCAAAGTCCTTCAGCCATAGGTTGATCGCATACAAGGCAATGGGTATAGCTATAACCATAGAGATCAGTATCAGCTTCAGGAAGTCCTTTGAAACCATGGTAAGAATATCAGTTACAGTAGCGCCAAACACCTTTCGGATACCGATTTCCTTTGTGCGCTGTACCATTACAAAAGCTGTTAGTGCAAACAAACCCAAACAGGCAAGCAGAATGGCCAGCGTAGAAAATGTTGTAAACACACTTGCGGTGCGTTGCTCTGTTTTGTACAGTGAATTATATTCTTCGTCCAAAAAGCTGTATTCAAACGGACGATGCGGCACTCTTTGTTTCCATGTTTTCTCCAGGGCGCCCAATGTATTTTGCAGGTTATTATCACCCACCTTCACAAATAAAGAACCCACCATTCTTCTGTCAAGAAAAATAGCAAGCGGTTTGATCTCTTCGTGAAACGAACGGAAATGAAAATCTTTCACCACTGCTTTTACAACCCCTTCTCTTCCTTTACTTACCTTCTTACCAACCGCTTCCTGGGGCGTCCAGCCAAGCGCTTTTACCGCACTTTCATTTAGCATAAACTGGTAACGTATATTTTTCCCCTCGTCAGACGTATCGAACTGCTGAACATCGGTCCATGTATAATCGGTTCCTGCAATAATCTGCAACTGCAGTGTTTTTACAATACTCTCGTCAGCAGGCAATGCATTAATAGAGATTTTCTTCCCATCACTTTCACTGGTCAGTCCGTCGCCCCAGCCAATATCGGTTGGCGATTCGTAGGCGCCGCCCACCGACAGCACACCGGGATTTGCTGCAATTGCCTGTTTAAATTCCTCATATTTCTCCAGCACTTTCTGGTCTAATGGCAACACAACTACCTGCTCTTTATTATAACCAAGCTCTTTGTTCTTTATGTAAGAAAGCTGTTGTAAAATGATGGTGGTTGATATAATTAAAAAGAGGGAAATAACAAACTGCAAAACGATCAGTGATTTGCGCAAACCACCCGAGCCTGTAAACCGAAAGCCGGATTTGAGTACGTGGATGATCTTACTGTTTGACAGCACCAGTGCAGGATACGCACCGGCCATGAAGGTGACAAGAACAGCAAGAACAAGTAATCCACCTAAAGTGAAAGGAGAAAACAGGATCCCTGTTTCCAGGTCTTTGCCGGATAGCTGGTTAAAATAAGGCAGTACCAGAACGGCAATTCCTAATGCCAGCACAACGGCAAAAAGAGTAAGTACAAAAGACTCACAAATAAACTGGTTGAACACCTGCCATTTCCTGGCTCCCATCACTTTTCGCATGCCGATTTCCGCACTACGGCCGGCTGATTGGGCGGTACTTAGATTGGTATAATTTACGCCTGCCACTAAAAGGATTAACAGGGCAACCACAGCAAGAATATAGATATAAACAATGCTGTTGTTTGGTTCCAGGCCGTCAAGCTTTGAATACAAATGCACGTTAGT
>DASVSM010000459.1:0-3452 GCA_036388115.1 Flavisolibacter sp. | reverse complement strand
CTCCCCTTTTGGTTCAATACCTTTTCCCAAAAATCCCATCCAGATTTCGTCGGCGCCTTTGATCTTTTTCCCATGGCTGGTCCATTCTTTTTTAACTACATCTCCCCTGCCATGATCGGTGGTAATAATAAGGGTTGTTTTGTCTTTGTACTCCGGCATTGACTGGATGGTGGTCCATAAGTCAGCAATGTAACGATCGGTTAAGTTGGCAGCCTGCAAATAATAATCATACTTGTCATTGTGTGCCCAGTCATCAGTATCATCAAAACCAATGTAAAGCACTTTCGGTTTCTTTTGTTTGAGATATTCTTTCGCCAGGTGATAGGTCAACAGGTCCGGCCGTATCTGCTCGCCAAATGGCTGGAAAGCCTGTTGCTGCATTTCATTCAGAAGAGAAAATGCCGGACCTTTTAGCGGCACTTCATCGAAGCCGGCACTCACCAGAAACCCACATCGCGGCTCGTTAAAAATGGCGTCAAATACATCCCACGAAGTAAAAGCCGCAATCTTCCCTTTTAGTGCCGGTTGTGCATTCAGGTATTCAAGCACCGTTACATTCTGATTGGGTTTTTTATCATTGCTGTTGACAAGTGTATCAGGATACCCGGTAAAGATTTCGTTGTAACCGGGATAAGAAAAACGGTAGGGATTTTTCACATTCACCTTGCTTCCCAGCAAACGATTGCCATACAACTGGCCTTTAACTGCAACGGTGTTCCAAATAAAAGGAAGCAATTTTTTTCTTCTTGCTTCCGGCTTATCAATCCAAAACTGCTTCATTAATTCAATGCTGTCCGATGTAAAATTCTTGTCGTGCAGCAATGAATCATCCACACCACCAAACAGCTCCTGCCAGCGTAATCCATCAAAGCTGACAATGATTAGGTTTTCCGTTTTGGCCTGCGAAAAAACAAAGCCAACCGATTGAAGAAAAAAGAGCAGCAGCGTGATTTTTTTCATGCTGTAAAATAGGAATTCAGGTGTGGTTTCCCTACCATTTCTTTCAAAAGAAAGCAGCATGTACTTTTGGTCAAATCATCTGAATGAAACATCGCATCCTTGCTTTCAGCAGTTCACGGGTAGCTAATGGTGGTTACCTGGAGAAAGCAGCACCTGAAATAAAAACGTTTTTAGGAAGCACGGGGCAAAGTATTGCGTTTGTTCCGTTTGCAGCAGTAGACAGCTATGAAGATTATGCGGAGAAAGTAAGACAGGGCTTGCAAGCATTACCGCATGCAATACGAATGGTTACCCTGGAAAATGCAAAAGAGGTAATTGGCAACTGTGATGCTATCATGGTTGGCGGCGGAAATACGTTTAAATTATTGCATGATTTGTATGAGGCTGATGTCGTAGAACTCATAAAAGAAAAAGTACAAAATGGTACGCCTTACATCGGTTGGAGCGCCGGCTCTAACCTTGCGGGGCCAACCATCTGCACCACCAACGACATGCCGATCATTGAACCAAAAAGCTTTGCTGCTTTCCATTTCTTCCCTTTCCAGATCAACCCGCATTATCACAACCTTGTAATGGAAGGTTTTCATGGCGAAACAAGAGACCAACGGCTGGAAGAATTTTTAAAACTGAATCCCTCCAAACAAATTGTTTGCCTGCCCGAAGGAACGTTTATCAAATCGGACAGTGGAGAACTTACATTTAATGGAAGCAGTTCCGGTGTGTTGATGTATTACGGAGATGGCAAACTTAAGCGGAGCGAAATAATAGCAGGCGCTATACTTCAGCAACTGTTTTAACCGATAATGTGTAAAAGAAGCAGTTGTCAATTGTAAGCAAACCGCACGAACATCAGTTTTGCTTCCTGTATTTCGGCAACCATGCGCTGGTAATCTTCCCAGCTTACCTGGTTCACTTCCCACAGGTTGATTACCCTGTCTTCAAGCCGGTCGAATTCTTTTAAAAAAGTTGGAATGTCTTCACCGTTGTAATCAAGCGTTTCGCCATGAACTTGTTTGCTCCAGCGGGGTGATAAAGGCATCTTTGCTTTTTTCCTTAAGAAGGAAAACAATCTCATAAGACAGATTTGGAGAGCCAAAGTAGTTCTTCCTTCATGAAAAAGAAAGCATTTGTGAATGAACGGCTGATTATTTTGCGTTGGTTGGAGAAAACAGCTCTTTTACAGCCGGATCTTTAAACCGCCATTGACAACAAAACCCTCTACCGGTGCATAAATGTCGCGGAAGACGGGGTTATCAATCGTTCCGGTATAGATCGTATCAAACTTTGTTTGCCGTGTACCGGTGAAGTTTTCAAAATTGATGTACAACGAAAATTTCTCCCAAAGCTTTTCGGCCATGAAGCCGGTAATCCAATATGGTTTGCCAAACGTTCCATCGTTTAATCTTTGCCGGCTAAAATGATAGACTTCCAATCCCAGTTTCAGTTTGTCTTCCATCTCATACATCAGCACATTGTTCAGGCGATGACGGGCAGTTAAGGGTAACCATTCTTTGCTGCTGGTGAAATGCGTGTTGGCGTCGGTATAAGTATAACCCACAAAGAGCTTGAAATCGCCATACACCAGCCGCAAGTTTGTTTCCGTGCCTTTTGTATCCAGGTGGCCGGTTGAATTTTGCAACTGCACTTTCCCGCCTGGCGCACCCACCATCACCAAAGGGTTGTTCAATCGTGTATAAAAAAACAGGTGGTTAAAGCTCACATCAACACTACCCAGGTTTGTACGGTAATTAATGTCCCAGTTACCGCCCAAGGAACGTTCGTTTTTTGACCGGTTGATATCAATGGGAAAGAGGTTTCGAAATTGTATGCGTTCCGCTTCTTCGGTGAAAATGGTGGGTGTTTTGTAACCGAAGCCGCCGCCAATGCGGGTGGTGAGCTTTGGAGTTACTCGGAACATAACCGATAATCGCGGCAAAAGCTCAAATCCATAGTCGGCCACATAATCCCCTCTCAAGCCACTTTCTACAACTATATAGTTGCCGATGGACAATGCATTTTGTACAAACAAACCAAATGTATTGTAATGGTAATCCCGCTTTGGATCAGATGTTTTTTGATTCTCTGCCAGATCTTCTGTTAATACATTGGTGCCAATCACCCAATCGGCTCTTGTGCCTTTCCTGTTCCATGTTAACTCTGAAAAGGAAGACTGCTGCAAAGCATCAAACTGATAGGTAGGGATAGTAATGACTCTATCAAAACGACTGTAACTATTTTTTAGCTGAAGGGTTGACTGCTCATTTAACTTGTGTGCAATGCCCAACTGTGTGGTGATACGGTCCGTGTTGTTCTTTTCAAAAAAACCGGTGCCACCGTTTTTAATATAGCTCATACTGCCACCGGTGCGGTCTTCCGTAATATAAGTGATCCCAACGTCGGCGGTTGTGTTTTTGCCATAAAGAAATAACAGCGGATTAATCGTGTATCGCTCAAACTTTGGAATGGCGGTCAGGCCAATATCTGCCTGATCA
>DASVSM010000458.1:0-2504 GCA_036388115.1 Flavisolibacter sp. | reverse complement strand
CTGATGGATGGTTATGCCACCTCCTTATGGCTCAAAAACAACCACCCTTCTGTTAAGGTGCTGGCGCTTTCCATGCTTGACGACGAAGCTTCCATTATCCGCATGTTTAAAAACGGGGCAAGAGGGTACCTGCTCAAAGACTGTCATCCCGATGAACTGGAAGCAGCCATTCAGTCGCTGCTTCAAAAAGGGTTTTACCATTCCGAAATGATCAGCGGTAAACTGATTCATGCCATTAATCATTTGGATAAGAACAGTACTCCGCCAGAAAAGCTGGTGCAGTTGAATGAAAGAGAGGTGGAGTTCTTAAAATGGCTCTGCACAGAATTTTCCTACAAAGAAATTGCCGATAAAATGGGCGTCAGCCCCCGCACGGTAGACGGCTACCGCGATAATCTTCAGGAAAAACTGGACTGCAAAGGGAGAATAGGATTGGTGCTGTGGGCTATCAAGCACGGAATTGTAACCGTGTAAACTGCCGCGGCCGATTGATCTTTGACGCTTGATAAATGCAGGACAGCCTATTGCATAATTATTTTCTGCCCCCCTTCCAAAATCAACGCCTGGCGGCTATCTTTAAAGCCCGCACTTATGCACTATGAAACAGATCATCAACATCATTAACCAGGTTTTTGAAATTGAAAAAAAGCTGGGCACAAACAGCACAGGCAATCTTCAACGGAACATCGATAGGATAAAGGCCGAACTCAGTGAAATGGGCTATGATTACCATAACCCGGTTCACGAAAAATGGGACGAGACAAGAACCGATTGCGAGGCCAGTGTTGCCGGTGTTTTGAAAACCAAAATGGTGATCACAGAAGTCATTAAACCGGTGGTACACCAGAAAGGTGATGGCGGGAAAAAAATCATTCAAAAAGCAATTGTTGTTGTAGAATAAAGCCTATGAATTTCATCAACTTCGGAATCGACCTTGGCACCACAAACTCCCTCATCGCCAAATTTGAAGGCGGAGCAGTACAGGTATTTAAAAACCCTATCGGCCATAAAGAAACACTGCCTTCTGTGGTTGCCTTCCGCGGCCAACGCATTATTGTTGGCGACAAGGCAAAAGAATACATTACAAAGGATGCCGGCAACGTGTTTGGCGGGTTCAAACGCAAGATGGGCTCCAGCGAAAGTTTTCTGGTACCTTCTACCACCTCTTTTATTACTCCTATCCAGCTTTCGGCAACCGTGCTGAAAGAACTGAAAAATTTTATTCATACCGGTGAGCAGATAGAAGCAGTGGTCATTACCATCCCCGCCTCGTTTGATACCATTCAGTCAAATGCTACTAAAAAAGCAGGGTATGAAGCGGGCTTTAAAGAAGTAGTGTTATTGCAGGAACCCATTGCGGCGTCACTTGCTTTTTTTAACGACAGTAAAAAAGGCATTCCTGAAGGCGGGCACTGGCTGGTGTACGACCTGGGTGGCGGAACCTTTGACGTAGCGCTGGTCAGCATCGTCAATGGAGAGCTGCGTGTGGCAGACCATGAAGGCAATAACTTTTTAGGCGGGATGGACTTCGATGCTTCGATCATTGAACAACTCATCATACCGGAAATCATCAAACATACCGGTGACGCTTCTATTGAAGAAAAGCTGCGCAACCGTGATGGTGAATTGGAAAAGCTTTTTTATGTATTACTGCACAAGGCAGAAGAAGCAAAAAAAGAATTGTCGCAACAGCAGATAACAGAAATCGAGTTTACGCTTCCGCAAACCGGCGATGAGCTGTATGTGCAGATAAAAAAAGAAGAGTTCAACCGCATCATTCATGAACGGATCGCATCAACAATTGAGCTTATTCATACGATGTTAAAGAGGAATAATCTCCATGCAGGGGAGATTAATAACATCATTATGGTGGGTGGTTCAACGTATATTCCTTATGTACGTGAGCTGGTTGGAAAAGAAACACATATTCCCCTCGCCTTTGATACCGATCCCACTACAGCTATTGCGGTTGGAGCCGCTTACTATGCAGGCTCTAAACTTAGTAATGTAAAGCCGGAGACGGAAGTTAAGGCTGAAGCTGAACAGGAAGTAAGCACGGGCAGAAGGGTAAAAGCCGTTTTCCAGTCTGTCAGCAGCGAGGACGAAGAGTTATATATGGCCATGCCGGAAGAAGGCGATTTTACCCATGTTTTTTACCGTATTACCCGCGACGATGGAGGATATGATTCCGGCATCAAGAAAGTAGAAAAGCGCATCTCTGAATTTCTTCCGTTGCAGAAGTTGAGCATGAACCGTTTTACCATTCGCTTTTTTGATGAGCAGAACAACCCCGTTGCCGTGCAGCATCCGTCGATTGATATTATGCATGGCAAGTTCAATGTGGCCGGACAACCATTGCCTAATGACATTTGCCTGGAAGTGGACGATTACGAAAACAACAGCACCAAACTGCAGGTGATCTTTGAACGCAATGACATCCTGCCGCTTAAAAAAACCATCTACAAAGAAATTACCCGTACCATAAAAAAAGGCAGCACAGATGA
>DASVSM010000457.1:0-4020 GCA_036388115.1 Flavisolibacter sp. | reverse complement strand
GTTTACGATGATGAAAAAATAAAACAATGACTGTAGCAGGGTAGGCCTGTCCAATAGACTTACAAAGCGTACACGCTGTGCGACGCAACGAAAGCTAAATAGCAGTACTGGCCTCTGGTCCAAAAAAATATCTCACAAATGAAAACAATCAAAGGTCCCGGAATATTCTTAGCACAATTCTTAGGAGACAAGCCTCCTTTTAACGACATGAAATCCATCTGCCAGTGGGCAAAGGATCTAGGTTATACCGGGGTTCAAATTCCTACCTGGGACAGTCGCTGCATTGACCTGCAAAAAGCTGCCGAAAGTAAAACCTACGCGGATGAATGGAAAGGAATGATCAACGAAATCGGCTTAACCATTACAGAGCTTTCCACGCACCTGCAAGGGCAGTTAGTGGCTGTGCATCCGGCGTACGATCTTTTGTTTGATGCCTTTGCGCCGGATCATGCAAAAAGCAATCCGACGGCAAGAACCGAATGGGCGGTACAGCAAATGAAATATGCGGCAAAAGCATCCCAAAATCTGGGTTTAACATCGTGCCCTTCGTTTAGCGGCGCTTTGCTTTGGCATACATTTCATCCCTGGCCCCAACGCCCTGCCGGATTGGTAGAGGAAGGCTTTAAGGAACTGGCGAAAAGATGGACGCCGATTCTTGATGCGTTTGACGAATGCGGCGTGGATGTCTGTTACGAAATTCATCCCGGAGAAGATTTGTTTGACGGCATCACCTATGAGATGTTCCTTGAAAATGTAAAGCAACATCCGCGGGCCTGTTTACTTTACGATCCATCGCATTTTGTTTTGCAGCAGTTAGACTATCTCGCATACATCGATCATTATCACCAGCGCATTAAAGCCTTTCACGTAAAGGATGCGGAGTTTAACAGCACCGGCAAGCAGGGAACATTTGGTGGCTATCAAAGCTGGCTCCATCGTGCGGGCCGTTATCGTTCACCGGGAGATGGGCAGGTTGATTTCAAAGCTATCTTCAGCAAACTGACGCAGTATGGTTTTGATGGCTGGGCTGTGATGGAATGGGAATGCTGCATTAAATCGCCGGAGCAAGGTGCACAGGAAGGAGCATCCTTTATTAGCAGCCACATCATTCAGGCAACGGAAAAAGCTTTTGATGATTTTGCCGGCCTGGCAACGGATGAAGCAATGAATAAAAAAATCTTAGGTATTTTATAAAACGAAACATTTACATCATGAAACAAATGATTTTAGTTTTTGCGCTGGCTGCATTGTTCAGCAGTTGCGGCAATAACGACAAAAAAGCACCAGAAGCCAGTAAGGAATTGAAAAAAACCGAAGAAACAACAATGAGCCCGGAAGCAGAAAAAGGCCTTGACCTGATTGCAGCCAATGATTGCTTAGGTTGTCACAAGGTAGAAGATCGTATAAATGGCCCTGCCTACCGCGAAGTGGCAAACAAGTACGCAGGCCAACCGGGTATAGAGGATACGCTGGCACAGCACATCATCAAAGGCCATGTAGGCACCTGGGGAGAAATACCGATGACTCCTCACCCGAATCTTTCACAGGAGGATGCCAGGTCAATGGTGAAATACATCTTAAGCTTAAAACAATAGTCATGTATAAATTTATGATCGCCATTGCGGCAACTGCTTTGGTTGCCTGCAATTCAACCAATACAAAAACTATGAAGTCTACCAGTACAAATAGCGATGCGTCAGAGGATGGATTTGTAAGCCTGTTTGACGGCAAGACAACCAAGGGCTGGCATACTTACGGCAAAACCGGCATCGGCAAAGCCTGGAAAGTGGCCGATGGCACTTTATACCTTGATACCACGGGAAAAAAAGACTGGCAAACTGCTGAAGGTGGCGACATTGTTACCGATGAAGAATACGAAAATTTTCACCTGAAACTGGACTGGAAGATTGCACCCAAAGGGAACAGCGGCGTTGTCTTCTACATTAAAGAAGACCCGCAATACCAATACATGTGGCACACAGGTCCGGAGATGCAGGTGTTGGATAATGGTACGGCTACCGCGGAGGGGCATCCTGACGCAAAGATCACATCTCATCGCGCCGGCGACCTGTACGACCTGGTTGTTTCGAAAGAAGTGGTTAAGCCTGCCGGCGAATGGAATAAGGCGGAAATTGTTTCCAACAACGGCAAACTGGAGTTTTACCTGAATGGTCAGCAAACACTCGCCACCACCATGTGGGATGAAGCGTGGAAGAGCATGATTGCAAAAAGTAAATTCAAAGACCAGGCAGCATTTGGCACCCAAAAAAAAGGCCGGATCGGTTTACAGGACCACGGCGATAATGTCTGGTTCCGGAACATCAAGATAAAGAGGTTGTAGTCACCGCTGTTCATCAAAAGGTTAATGCATCCACGGATGCATTTTTTATTTCTATGGTTCAACGGCATGGTTTGTCATCGCCAGCAACGAAACATATCTTCTTTATAAACAGTTCCGGAGAAAAAGGTGAAAATCCCGCGAGTATTATCGAAAAGCGTTTTGTAATTTAGATGAGTGCAAGAACAGGACCTCTCGTATTTCTCTAACGTTTGATTCATTAGCTTATGGTACTTCCTCTCAGCTTTTACTCGCTGTCGCCGGAGATCCGGCATGAGCTGCTGAAGCGAAAAGCCCGGTATTTATTTACAAGGCAGGAGCCCAAATTTTTTGTAGACGTTTTCCAGGCAACCCATGACCGCATTGAAGTTTATTCTCACCGCGACAAACATTTTCAACAGTTGCGCTCACAGGAAGGCAAGTGACCCGAAGCGGTTAATGCAATGATGTAAAATTTTTTTCACCCGCTTTAATGGCAACAGGCAGTGCGTTCTCCTTCGGTGGGATAGGGCAGTTGTAAACGCCGCTTACATAGGCACAGTAAGGATTGTATGCCTTATTAAAATCCAGCACGACTTTATTGTTTTTTATATCCGTTGTAGCCAACTCGATATACCGTCCGCTGACATACGTTTCATAACCGGATGTAGAATCAGTAAACGGCAGAAAAAGATAGTCTTTGTATTGCGGGTTCGTTAACAGGTCCTGCGACTGGTAGACATTCAACTGGTAAGATTTCTTATTCAGTTGAAAAGAAAGTGTCCCATATAACCGGTACACCTGCGTCTTTTTGCCAGATGTTTTAAAAGTGAGCCATGCAGCCGAAGCGGAAGGTTTGAAATCGGCCACTATACAATAAGCTTTGGCCACATCGTAGAACTTCATGTGCTCCTTGTTGTGCCCTTTCACAACCTCGTGTTTAGCTACATAGTTTTGTAGATAAGATTTCATGGAGTCCTCATAAGTACTTTGTGAAAAGGATGATGCAGAAACCAATAGAACAAGGGATAGAAATATATTCTTCATGCAGTTTATTGTAGGAAGTAAATGTCAATCTTCATTTTGAGAAATGCAAGCTATTGACTTGGTTGATAATTATGGAATTTTTTATCTTAACTGATTAGTAATCCTGTTTACCCGGTCAGCTCATCATCAACACATTTACACTGCGCTGTAAAATATTAAACGCAATTTCTGCCATCAGGTTTTCTTTATCGAGAGTGGGATTCACTTCTGTAATCTCAAAACAGCAAACCTTCCTGTTTTGCATCAGCTTACTGATGATGTCTTCCGCCTCTCTTTCGCGCAGGCCGTTGCTTACCGGCGTACCCGTCCCTTTTGTAAGGGAAGAGTCTAGGCTGTCCACATCAAACGAAACGTAGATGTCGGAACAATCGCTGAAGTAACGGGTGATGGAACGCACAATGTTCTCCGCGCCTTTGCTTCGCACTTCTTTCGTGGTGATCACCTTCATGCCGTATTTATCAATCAGGTTTTTTTCTTCCTTTTCGTAGTCGCGTAGCGAGACATAGACAATGTCCTCGGGCAGAACCTTTGGCGCAATCTTACCAATGTTCTTCAGGTAGTTCCACTGCTTTGTCGTTTCTGCATCCAGTTCATGCACCGCACATTCCTGGTTGTCTTCGTTAATGGCTGCCGACAGCGGCATGCCGTGCATGTTG